>JAKDZT010000002.1 GCA_030462125.1 Tetragenococcus sp. | reverse complement strand
CGATTCCTATTAATACTCGAATTTTCTTTGCGACCACAGAAAATCTTGAAAGCAGCTTTTTAACAACCTTTATTCGTAGAATCCCGATTCAAATTGAGTTACCTTCTTTAATGGAAAGAAATCGAACGGAACGATTAGAACTTGTTTATTCTTTTTTATTAGCTGAATACAATAAAATTCGTCGTCCAATAAAGGTCACTAGTCAAGTTCTGACTTTGTTAACAAATGCAGAATTTAAAGGAAATATCGGTGAGTTAAAAAGTAGCGTTAAAGTAACGGTGGCCAATGCTTTTTCCGAACAAAAGAAAAATGAAATGGTTAAAATAACCATTTATCATTTACCTGAAGCGATTTTAAATGCGTCTAGCACAAGCATTCAATCCTTTGTACAAAAAGATGTTCTTTTCGACGAACATGTCACAATGGAGCAATTAACCAGAAGAAACCAGCCGCAGCAGCAAAGAGTACTCACTTCTTTTGAACGAATGTTAATAGAGTTTCAGCAAAATGATGAGCATTTAGAAAGCTGTGAAGAGCAATTAAAGATAGAAGTTGACCGTCTTTTTGATTTTCTCTTATTTGAAACAGATCGACAGCAACAACATGAAACTTTAATTTATTTAACACAATATATTCGAGATACGTTTAAGCAGATGGAAGCTTCTTACCAAATCCGTTTTGATGGTAACAGCGTGTATGCGATTAGTTATTATTTGTTTCAAAGAGGAAATAGCCGTTGGTCACCGGAAGATCAGCAAATTAATCGCTTAATCAGCAAATTAGAACAACAAATCGAACACGCTTATCCGGCTAGTTTTCGTTATGTTGAACGAATCTTAGAATTATGTCAGCCTAAGCTTGATTTGGAAATTTCATCAATGGATAAAATTATTCTTGCCGTTTATCTTAAACGTGCTGATTGGACAAAAGAGATCGGCATTCCCAAAGCAATCATTGTGGCTCATGGCTATGCTACTGCTAGTAGTATTGCCAATGTTTCCAATCGGTTTTTAAACAAAGACATTTTTGAGTCCTTTGATATGCCTTTAGATGTAACGCCTCAGCAAATCGCTGAAGAAATCTTAGATTATACGGAGCACAATGATGTATCAAATGGCTTAGTCATTTTAGTTGATATGGGTTCATTAAAAGAAATTTATCAATACTTTCCCAAACAAATTACGACGCCAATTGTGATTATGAATAATGTGACGACTCCTTTAGCAATTTCGATGGGTGAGCAGTTGCAAAAAGATCTTTCTTTGCAAGAAATGGTTGATCAATCAGCCAGACAAACGCCATTGGATTGGGAAATTGTTTATCCAGAAACGAATAAAATGAAGGCGATAATTACAACTTGCTTTACAGGTATAGGGACGGCAACACAAATATCACATTTGCTGGAAAAAAGTTTGCCAGCTAGTTGTGAGTTGAAAATTTTACCTTACGAATATCAACTGCTTAAAGATAAGAAGCAGGACGAAACAATTTTTTCAATGTATGATTGTTTAGGGATTATTGGAACGGCTAATCCTAATATCGAGGGGGTTCCATATCTTTCGTTAGAGGACTTGATTTCAGGAAAAGAAAGTCAACAACTAAGTAAATGGTTACTTGATGTGATGAATCCAGAAGACAATAAACGCTTCAATGAAAATTTGATACGTAATTTTTCTTTGGAAAAAGTAATTGATTCCGTAACGATCCTTGATACAGAAAAGGTCATGCGTGAAGTTGATTTGTTTATGCGTGATTTAGAACAAATTGCGCAAATTACTATTAGCAACGCGAAACGGCTTGCGTTATACGTCCATGTTAGTTGTTTAATTGAGCGTTTGATACGGAATATGCCTATCGACACATACTATGGTTATGAAGAACTCTATCAGTGTCAAAGTAAAACGCTGGAACAAATCAAATTTGCCTTTAGTGTGATTGAAAAAGATTATAGTGTCAAAATCCCCACTTCAGAGATTGCATATATATTTGATGTATTGTTTAAAAATCTTGAGGAACCAACTACAGATGAAGAATTTTAGAGATATAAAACGCATGCCACTAAACTTGGCATGCGTTTTGCTTTTATAAAGGTGTAAGAGAGGTGAAGAGGTTGGACAGAAAAATTGTATTAGCTTCACATGGGAAATTTGCTTCAGGAATTTTAAGTTCACTGGAGTTGATCTGTGGCAAAAATAAAGCGATCAGCGCGTTAGACTGCTACATAACCGACGACTTTGATTTAAGTCAAACTGTTGATCAGCTCATGAAAGAGAGTACAGGGAAAGAATTGGTCGTTGTTACAGATCTATTTGGTGGTAGTGTAAACAACGAATTTTTACGCTATATTAAAAGATCTAATTTTTATTTAGTAGCAGGATTAAACTTACCATTTTTAATTGAGCTTTCAGCGCAATTTACAAGTGTTGGAAATATTGCTGAGCTTATTGTACAGACGCTTAAAAATAGTAAAGATACTATTCAATTTTGTAACGAAAGTTTTAATGAAGAGATAGAAGAAGAGGACTTTTGAGGAGGAAAGAACATGATTTTATTAACTCGTGTGGATCATAGGTTACTACATGGACAGGTTGCCTTTTCGTGGACACAAAATTTAGGTGCGGATTGTATTTTAATCGCTAATGATGACGTTCCCCAAAATGACGTGCGTAAGACCACTATCAAATTGGCTAAACCTCAAGGAGTAAAATTAGTCATTAAAAACATTGAAGATTCGATTGCTGCTTTAAAAAGTGGGGTAACAGATAAATATAAATTATTTATTGTGGTTGAATCTGTAGAAGATGCCTATAAATTAGCAGAAGCATACCCTGAAATTAAAGAAATAAACTTAGGTGGAACTAAAGCAGAAGAAGGAAAAGAAAACATTTCTAAAGCCGTTTACATTACTTCTAATGATAAGAGCATGTTAAATGAGTTAGCTCGTAAAGGTATAGAATTGGAAATTAGGCAAGTACCGGCAGATAAAAAAGTTTTTGTCCAGGATGTGATTTAGATGTTTGAAGAGCTTTTAGATAAATTCGCCAGTATGAATTATTATTATAGATTTTATCCAATTGAATATTTTTTTAGTTCATTGCATAAAAATAATTTAAAAAATTTTGAACTATGGACATGTACACATCATATTGATATTAATGATGTTTCATATGAAGACTCTAAAAAACTGAAGAGACTTATGAAAAATTATCAGGTACAAGGAGTTTGTATTACTCCTGAGCAAAGTAACCCAAAACCATATAATTTGGCAGCTAAGGAAAAATCCTTGCAGGATAAAACAAAAAAATATTTGAAAAACACAGTACAAGTTGCAAATGAATTAGAGATTCCTAAGTTGTCATTAAACTCAGGTTGGAATTTTTATTCAGAAAATCCACATGAAGCATGGGACCGGTCAATAGAAATGATGAATGTAATAACCGAATATGCTAAAGAAAAAGGCATTATGGTGGTTTTTGAAGCATTACAACCAGATGAATCACAGTTGGTGAACACGATTAATGATTTAGTCACCTACTTGAGACAAGTCAACAGTGATAATTTATTTATTAATTTAGACCTAGGCGCTATGGCAAAAGCCAACGAAACTATTGAGCAATATTTTTTAACATTTAAAGATAAAATCAAGCATTGTCATTTTGTTGATGGAGCACCAACGGGACATTTAGCTTGGGGTGACGGGACAAGGAATGTTTATGATGATTTTTATTCACTTAAAGAAAATGGTTACAAAGGCTATTTAACATTTGAATTTGCAAATTCAAGGTATTTTAACCAACCCTTTGAAACTGACAGAAAAGTATTAAATTATATCAAAAAAGTATGCAAGGAGGAAGAATGATGAGTAACTTAATACCGTCCTTATTGATAGGGCTTATTGGTTTTCTCGGACCAATGGATTTTGCAATCGGTACCAACTTATTAAATAGGCCCATCATTATGGGGCCTTTAGTGGGACTAGTTTTGGGAGAGCCAATACAAGGGGTTATTATAGGAGCATCATTAGAGCTAATATTTATGGGTGCTGTTTCAGTTGGAGCTTACTTACCGCCAGACGTTATAGTTGGAGGTGTTTTAGGAACGGCTTTTGCTATTTCTTTAGGCGAAGGAGTAGGAGCAGCTATTACAATTGCCATGCCAATTGCTATGTTATCTTTAGCAGTGGGAAATTTAATGAGTATAGTTTTTCCAATGATAGCACATTCAGGTGACAGAGCTGCTAAAGAAGGTAGAGCAGGTGGAATCACTCTTTCAATGTGGGCAATTGGTTTGTTGGAATGCTTGAGACGTGGCGTATTATGTTTTGTTGGGTATTTTTTGGGCAACAGCCAAATTGAAAATATACTTGATGCTATTCCGCAGAGGATTATAGATGGTTTGGAGGTTTCAGCTAACTTATTACCAGCGATTGGTTTTGCAATTTTACTTCAAATGATTTTAAATAAAACGGTTTTACCTTATTTTTTCTTAGGCTTTTTACTTTCTGCTTATATGGAGATTCCTGTTCTAGGAGTAGCTTGTTTTGGATTAATAATCATCTTTATTACAATGAAATTTAAAAATGACGGCAAAGGAACCGAAGAAAGTGCGTTTGAAACTAATAGTCAGGAGGATGATGATGATGACTTCTAGTGAAAAAACAGTTACTTCAAAAGACTTACGGCAAATAGTGTGGCGTTCGCTACCAATGGAGTTTGGCTGGAACTATGAACGACAAATGCATCTTGCATTTGCTTACATGATGGCTCCGTTAATGAAAAAACTATATGGTGATAATACAAATGAGTATGCCGAATCATTAGAACGCCATATGGAATTTTTCAATTGTACACCTCAAATAGTTCCATTTATTGGAGGAGTCGTCGCTTCTATGGAAGAAACTAATACTAAGACAAATGATTTTGATATTTCTTCCATTAACGCAATTAAGACTGCTCTTATGGGTCCACTATCAGGAATTGGTGACTCTATTTTTATAGGAACTATAAGAGTCATCGCGACAGGGTTAGCAGCTTCCCTTTCTGCTAAAGGGAATGTTTTGGGCCCTATACTCTTTATATTGATTTACAATATTCCGGGCTATCTTCTTAGGTTTTTTGGAGCAAACTATGGTTATAAGCTTGGAATAGGTTATCTAACAAAAATACAGCAATCTGGGTTAATGGACACTTTTAAAACAGCTGCTTCTATTCTAGGAGTTATGGTAATTGGAGCTATGACTAATGAAATGGTTGATATTAATTTCGTTTTAAAACTAGGAAGCGGTGAAAGCGCAGAAACATTGCAAAGCGTACTTGATGGTATGATCCCCGGCATGATGAGCCTAGTAGTTTTATACATTTTTTATGAGTTAAATAAGAAGAAAATAAATGTATTATGGCAAATTCTTGGTGCGGCCATTATCGGTGTACTGCTGACATGGTTTGGAATCTTGGGTCTGTAATTAAGATTTTAAAATAGGAAAATAATAAAGGAGAGTACGAAGAGATGTTAAAATTTGATGAAGAAAAACAAATAAATGATATTCAAGGAGCATTAGCTTTACGTCCGGAAGTTGAGAAAATTGTTGACGAGATCTATAATAAGGGATTTGACAACGTTTATTATTTAGGAATTGGTGGAACTTATGCTTCTTCAATGCAAGCAGTTACCTACATTAATGGGAAAAGTGACTTGCCGGTATATGTACAACATGCAGCTGAGTACTATACAACTGGGAACAAACGTTTGACAAAAGATTCACTGGTTATCATATCTTCAGTAACAGGTACAACAGAAGAGGTTATAACAGCTATAGATGAAATAAAGAAAGTCGGTGCAACTATTTTTGGTTTTATTGATGAAAAAGATAGCCCGTTAGCAAAAAAATGCGATTATGTCATTACCTATCCGGAACCTGGTACAGAACAACTCAAGTTCTTTATGTTTGCAGACCGACTAATGAAAAATAACGGAGAATTCGAAGATTATGAAGATTATTATAAAGAATTGGAAGAACACTTAGCTAGAGGTTTAGCAGAGGCAGAAAAACAAGCAGATAAATTTGGTTTGGCGTTTGCGCAAGCACACCGCCATGATGCGATGCATTATTTTGTTGGCGCTGGAAATCAATGGGGAGCAACTTACTCTTATGCAATGTGTTATTGGGAAGAACAAAGCTGGTTGAGATCAAAATCCATTCATTCAGCTGAATTTTTACATGGAACTTTAGAAATTGTTGATGAAACTACTCCGGTTACTGTTTTTATCGGTGAAGATGAACAACGACCTTTAAGCCAACGAGTAGCCAATTTATTACCAAGAATTTGCGGTAACTATACCTTGATTGATACGAAAGAATATGAATTACCTGGAATTAGTGAAAAGTATCGCGGACGTATTCCAACTGTATTATTAATGCATTGTGTGACACAACGTATTGATGCACACGTTGAAAAACTAAATCGTCATCCTATGGATATCCGTCGCTACTACCGTCAATTTGATTATTAATAAGTTGATAAAACCGTCTGTGAGAATTTTGATATTCTTACAGACGGTTTTTAGTTTGTAAGCGATAGATGTACTCAACTGTTCGTTATTTATTAGTTATGTTAAAATGCGAACAAATGGTAAAAACACAAGGTGGTATTTATGGTTAGGTTTCCTAAAAAATATCAATTAAAAGACGGTACACAAATACTTGCGAAAACGATCGTTCAAGATTATTGGACAAAGAAAAGGTCAGTTGTCTTTATGAAAGAGTATGATGAAACGTTTTACTCACTGACATTGGATGAATTTGCCCAAATCATCGCAAAAGAACCAGTGAATCAGGACATCGCACTATATAAGAGTCTGTTCAAAGGGCGAACGTATATTTTTGCCAATAGGTATTTCAATAAAAAACAACAAAAATATGCATACGCCCCCGTTTATCAGTGGCAGCAAGAAGCAGGAAGTTCAATGATTAAAACTGACGATAATGGAAACCGACTTTATGAAAAATTTGAAGATAAATTTTTAGTTAATCATTTAAATGGACAGAAATTTCTAGGCACTTACCCTATATTAAAGAATGATACTTGTTACTTTTTAGCGCTAGATTTTGATAAAAATGAATGGCAAGCAGCAGTTAAAGCTATAGCAAAAGTAAGTAAAGAACATGGCTTAACTGCTTCTATTGAAAAATCACAATCTGGCCAAGGCGCTCATGTGTGGTTTTTCTTTGATGAGGCGTTACCTTGTAAGCTTGTTCGTCGTTTAGGGACTTTGCTTTTAACACAAGCGATGGCAGTTGAACCTAGTATCTCGTTTTCATGCTTTGATCGAATGTTTCCTAGTCAAGATACTTTGCCTAAAAAAGGTTTTGGTAACTTAATTGCTTTACCACTACAAGGAAATCGAGTTCTAGAAGGAAAAAGTGTTTTCCTGGATGAAAACTTAAATCCTTATCAAAATCAATGGAATTATCTTGCAAGTGTCTTAAAATATTCACGTAAAAAAGTTGAAAGTACTATTGATCAGTTAGATGATGAGAGTGATTTACATTATTATAAAGAAGAACAATTGAAACCGTTTGATCTATTAGCGGAAACGCCTGAAGAAATGCTAGATTCCTTAGTAGTACATGAAAGCAATGTTTTGGCAATGGGGAAAAGTGAACTAACCAAAAAAGCAATTTTGAAATTAAAAGGATTATCTTCTTTTCACAACCCAGAATTCTACCAGCGGCAAGCGATGCGACAATCTACTTACAATTATCCTAGAATCATTTCTTTGTTTAATGAGACAAAAGATGAAATTTATATCCCAAGAGGATTACAAAATCAACTAAAACAAATTACTAATAAAACTCATGTAGTAGATAAGACAACGACAGGAAAAAAAATTAATGTATCTTTTGATGGTAAATTGCGAAAAGAACAAAGGGAAGCTTTGGAAACAACAAAGCAACAGAATATGGGCGTTATTTCGGCGTATACTGGATTTGGTAAAACCGTCTTAGCTTGCAAAATGATAGCTACAAAAAAGATTAATACGCTTATTTTAGTGCAAAATAAAAATTTAGCAGATCAGTGGAAGAGAGAACTAGATAAATTTCTTTCAATAAAGGACGAACCGTTAGTAGAATATACTGAAAAAGGTCGAAAGAAAAAGAAAGATACGGTTGGACAAATTTATGATTCAAAATTTAAGCGGAGTAATTTAGTTGACGTTGCGACATTTCAATCTCTTGTCAATAAAGAGACGATGCAAGAAATTTTAGACCAATATGGCATGGTCATTATCGATGAATGTCATCATGTTGCTGCATTTACATTTGAAAAAGTAATAAAAAATTGCAAAATGCGATATATCTATGGATTAACGGCTACACCTAAGCGTAAAGACGGACATGACCCAATTATATTTATGCGTTGTGGTGAAATCATATGGCAAGCGAAAAAACAGATGAAAGATAAACCCAATAAGCAAGTATTAATACCACGTTTTATAACAACTGGTGACGAGTTTGGTGATGCTATAGCCACGAATGAAATTCACGAAAATTACCATCTAATTACAAAAAGTGAAAAAAGAAATTCCATCATCATTCAGGACATTTTAAACAATATAAGCGAAGGAAAACATATTTTAGTTATAAGTGAACGTCTCGAACATCTTAAACAACTTTCTAGACAACTCTCTTCGCCAGAATTAGAACATCCGCCGTCCGTATACGAATTAAATGGAAAAGTAAAAGAAACGGAAAGAAAAGAAGTACTTGATTCCTTGCAAAAAGAAGAATCCCCTTACGTGTTACTTGCTACTGGAAAATACGTGGGTGAAGGATTTGATTTAACAAGTTTAGATACTATCTGTTTAACAATGCCTATTTCTTGGAGTGGTCTCTTGCAACAATATCTTGGGCGTCTTCAAAGAAACCTAGCCAATAAAAGTGAATTACGTGTGTACGATTATGTGGATTTTATGATTCCCATGTTTTCAAATATGTATCAAAAACGTTTGACAACCTATCGAAAATTGGATTACGAAGTATCTCTGGACGAAAATAGTCAGGAAAAACATTCGGAAATCTTTACTAACGAAAGTTACTTTACACCGTTAATTGATGATATCAAGAAAGCGAAAAGCCAAATTACTTTATCTGCACCATTTTTGAATAAAAAGGTTATTGAAGAGCTTGTTAAGATAAAAGATATTCAGGCAGAGGTAATTATATGGACAATTGAACCACAATCTTTGCGTTTCACTCAACAGAAAAGACAAAAAGAATGTATGGCAAAAGCGAAACAAGCAGGAATAAAAATGTACACGAGCAAAGCAAAGTTACAAAACATTTGTATTATTGATCAATTGATTGTTTGGTATGGTTCAATCAATTTCTTAGGCTATGCTAAAGAAGAGGCTTCGGCGTTACGATTAACTTATTCAAGTGTAGCAAAAGAATTTTACCAGATGTTAACAAAAGCGTAATAACAGATGCTGAATCGTCTTGTTTACTAGATCAAAAATTATAGCAGCATCCTAAATGAGCTTATTTTATATAAATAACGTCCAAAAAATTGCAAGGTAGTTACTTCTTGCAATTTTTTTACGTAAAATACGAATGCAAACTTATAATTCAGAACAGACTAATTTTTCTACAGTTCATAACTTACACGAATGGCTTTTCCAATAATTTTGATGGAGGTTTCCTTGGTAACGATCGTTGGTGTATAGTCTGGATTTTCAGTAAGTAAGAGAATAAAACCGCCTTGCTTTTGCACTTTTTTTAAAAGTATTGTTGGATCGTCATTTAATGTTACCGCAGCAATTTGTTCACTTTCAACATCATTTTGGACTTTAAGGAGAACGGTCGCGTGTTCTGGGATGGTTGGTTCCATACTGTTATCTTTCATTTTGAAATAAAATAATTGCCCTTTGGGTAAGCGAAAAGAAGTCGTAGGGTAATAAGTTGCAGCTTCTGGTTCGGCAACAATCGTAGAGTCGGTATTAGTAGAAAGCGACTGAATGAGAGGAATATTGGTTACTTCTTCCGAATAATTATACCCAGGACTATAACCTAAAATGTATTCTGGACTGACATTCATTGCACGAGCAAAGTCTTCGACACGATGTAAAGGAAACTTACGTGTTCGTTTGAAATATTTAGAAACAGCTGATTTTGCCATGTGCACACGGCGCGCAATTTCACTGATTGAGAGGTTGTTCTCCCTTTTCAACTGATCGAGAACATCCATAATTTCATCATTTGTCTTCAACTTGTTCTCCCTCCCTTCCATTTTTAACTATTATAGCATTGTTCTCTAAAAGAAACAATAGAAAATAATTTGTTGACAAAGGAGAACGGCAATGCTATGATTAATTTGTTCTCAAAAGCGAACGTACGTTTGCCAAAAAATAAAATTAGGATGGGGGATTTGTGATGAAAAGATATGAATTAAGACAAAAAGAGATAAAGCAAAGAATTGACTCTTTGGAAAAAAGGAGAGATGAACTATACAGTAAAACGGGAAGAATAGAAGACGAAATAATAGATATGAGTGAAAAAGCCATTGAAAAGCAAGAAAAGCTTGTTGATTTTAAGAAAAAGGGCGATGTTTTAGATTCTTATATGCAATTTTTGGAAAATCAGTTGGTTATCGAAGCCTTACAAGAAAAATCTTATTCAGTTGAAAATTTCGATATGGACGAAAAAGATCGTTTGCTGGTAGTTTTACGAAATGGGGAAGATATTCTATTTGATTGGTACATACAGAAAAAGAAAGAAGGTTATGAATTTAACCAAATTAAGCCCTTGCATAAAATATTAAAAGAGGATTATGAAGATTATTATAATCAGCGGATAAAAGAGGATGAAAAGACAGAAGATAAGTAGCTAAATTTGTAATAGGGATAAAACAGGTGATATACTGATATAAAATACAGAAAGATCAAAGAAAGGAGCTTATATATGAAAGTACTTGTGGTTGGTGCCAATGGTAAAGTAGCAAAACGCTTTGCAGATTTGACGCAAGGGCCTACTAATGTCGAAGAAAAGGCAGTCATTCGTGATTCGAGTCAAAAGGCATTCTTCGATGAACGAGGGGTTGAAACCACTGTTTTGGATATTGTTCATAATTCAATTGAAGAGTTTGCTGAAGCAATGAGCGATGTTGAGGCGGTCGTTTTTAGCGCAGGCGCTGGTGGCAGCGGCTTAGACAAGACGGTGATGGTTGATTTAGATGGGGCGATAAAAATAATGACAGCTGCTGAAAAAGCCAATGTTCAACGTTTTGTGATGGTAAGCACCTTCCGTACCGGACGCAAGCAAATAGCTAAAGGAATCGAAAACGACTGGCCATTGAAGATTTATACCATCGCAAAAAACTATGCGGATGAATGGTTGAAAAATCGTAGTGGACTTGATTGGACCATTATTCACCCCGGGACATTAACGGATGGAAAAGGCACTGGCAAAGTTAAAGTTGGCATGGGAAATAAACATGGCGAAGTGCCACGTCAAGATATTGCCCAAGCAATATTAACTTCTTTGGAAAATGACTCAACGATTCATAAAGAATTTGAAGTATTATCCGGAGATGAACCCATTATTGAGGCCATACAATCCGTTTAACTAAAACTATTACAAATATAAAAAAGATGAGTTGCCATAGAATTGGTTTCTCATCTTTTTTGTATATTATTTTAGTTCTTTGTTGTGATATCTATAGTGTAATTCTCGTACTTTCTCTGAAAGAATTTCATCAGGTCCATCCACAGGAGTATCAGCAATAACTTCCTGAATCGAAAGTCCTTTCACCCGACCCTTTTCGATGCCCATTTCTTTATTCCAAGTTTCTAGCTGTTCAGTTGAACTTGCATACACGGTTCGTCCGAGGCCTACGAGACCGTGCGCTGAAGCACACATTGAACAGTGTTCACCTGAAGTATAGACTACAGCTTCTCTACGCTCAGCTTCATTTAAGTGGTTTGTTGCCCATTTGGCTATTTCGAATTCCGGATGGCGGGTGTTGTCCCCGCCAGAAATTCTATTGTGATCTTCGAATAAAATCTTACCTTCTCGAGAGACTAATAGTGATCCAAATGGGGCGTCACCTTTTATTAGTGCCCTCTCAGCTAATTCTACACAACGCTCTAAATACTTTCTATCCGCTTCATATATCATCTTTATCACTCCTTATGTTTACCTACAAGAAACAACCTTATGGAATTTAATCTATAATAACATTCTCTGAGACTTTTTTTACGAATAAAGCAGAAATTCGCTTGACAAATGAATGTTCATTCATGTAAACTTAAATTAAACAAATGATTATATACTCATATAAGCGCTTACGGAACACTTGAAGGAATAATAATATAAGGAGATACACGGTTATGGATAAGACATATCATACAGCTGAACAAGAAACAGATGACCAATCAGCCAAAAAACGTAAACATGCGGGCCATTTGCCAGGCGAAGTCCCTATGTATTTTACTGGTGTCGCTATTTATTTAGTCGCGTTGTTTGGACCGTTTTCCACATTGGTTTCCAATTTTCTATTCGGAGCTGCGGTGGTTTTGTCAGGATTCCATATAATAGTCGAAGGGGTCACCGAAACGATAACGGATACAAAAGAAAAGCATAGTTTTCAACCTAATGTGCACTTATTGATGACATTAGCTGTTTTAGGAGCGATGTTCATTGGTAGCTTTGATGAGAGTGCTTTATTAATCCTAATTTTTGCGGGAGCTCATTTTCTGGAAGAGTTTGCCGAAGAAAAAAGTCAAAAAGAAATCACCAGTCTACTGAAGATAAATCCTACAAAAGCCCGGTTATTGCAATCGGATGGGTCGACGAAATCGGTTGATGTACAAAATGTCGCTATAGGGGATCAACTGAAAGTTTTACCTGGTGATCAAATTGCAACGGATGGGTTTATTGTTACAGGGCATACGACAATTGATGAATCCTCTATTAACGGGGAAAGTATGCCAAAGGAAAAAGCGGCAGAAGAGGAAGTTTTTGGCAGTACGATCAATGGTCAAGGAACTTTTACGATGCAGGTGACCAAAGATTCATCCGAAACGGTCTTTGCTAAAATTTTAAGTGTAGTGGAACAATCACAAAGTAATTTACCCAAAGCAGCGACAAAAATTAAAAAAATTGAACCTTACTATGTTAAAAGTGTCTTACTTCTTGTGCCCTTGTTTATTGTACTGATGCCAATGTTATTTAGTTGGAGTTGGGACACCAGCATTTACCGTGGGATCGTTCTTCTAATTACCGCTTCGCCTTGTGCGCTTGCCGTTAGTGCTGTGCCAGCTACTTTGTCGGCAATTTCAAATTTAGCTAAAAAAGGCGTTTTGTTCAAAGGCGGAACCTATCTAGCTAACTTAACGGGAATTAAAGCCGTGGCTTTTGATAAAACGGGCACCTTGACGCAGGGCCAACCTGTTGTGACGGATTCTTTTTATATAAATGAAGATAAAAAGGCCCATTGGCAACAGATCATTGTTAGTATGGAGACGAGCGCGAATCATCCGCTTGCAACAGCCATCGTAGCAGCTTTTGACGAGATTGATCCACTTAAAATGTCAATTGAAAACAAGATTGGTCAAGGAATTGTAGGAGAATACGATACAGATCGTTATCGTATTGGAAAACCTAGTTTATTTACCAATGTTAGTCAAGAGGTTAAGGATAAAACAGAAGAACTTACTTCAGCAGGTAAAACGGTGGTTTATTTTAGCGAGAATGAAGAAGTCGTGGCTTTGATTGCCTTAATGGACAGAGCCGATGAAAAAGCAGCAGAAACCATCGCTTATTTAAAAAAACAACAGATTAATACGATAATGATTACAGGAGATTCCCAAACAACAGGAGAAGCGGTTGCTCACACTTTAGGTATTGACGAAGTTTATAGTAATATCTTGCCGGAAAATAAAGCAGAAGCCATTACCTCTTTACAAGATAAATATGGAAAAACGGCGATGGTAGGCGATGGAATTAATGATGCACCGGCCTTAGTGAAAGCTGATATTGGTTTTGCGATGGGCGAAGGCACTGATGTTGCGATTGATGTAGCAGACGCGGTTATTATGCAAAATGATCTTTTGAAATTTGAGTATGCGCATAAGCTTTCTCAAAAGTTGGATCGAATTGTTTGGCAAAATATTATTTTTGCATTAGGCGTTGTTTTATTACTCAGTGTATTGAATATTATAGGTGAAATGAATATCGGACTAGGTGTTTTAGGTCATGAAGGAAGTACGTTGTTGGTATTGCTTAATGGTTTACGTTTACTGTTTCCACTAGAGAAAAGCGCACATACTAAAAGCGCATAACTTTTGACAAAATTTGTTCCTTTGTCTAGTATCAAAAGTAAGGAAATAAAGGAGCGTTTTTCATGAACCTTATGTACCATTCGATGACCGTTGGTGAATTAGCAGAGAAAATGCAAGAGGAGTCGATCACAATTCTGGATGTGCAGGATAAAGAAGACTTTGACCAAAACCATATTACAGGAGCCATTAATTTGCCAATTGGTGAGTTTGTATCAGAAGCTGAAAACTTACCCAAGGATAAAACCTATTATGTCATCAGTAAAGCTGGCGTGCGAAATGTTCGCGCTTGTGATTACTTAACCAGCTTGGGACATGATGTCGTGAATATTCAAGGCGGTATGAATGCTTGGCAAACCCTTAGAGGGTAGTTGAATAATCGTTTGATCCGAATGATTGTAAAAGACCATTCGGATTTTTTGCTTGGAAGGAGGGAGTTTATTGACTGGAGATTTATCGATTTATGAGATTTGTTTACGGATGCTATTAGCGATTATTTTTGCAGGTTTTATTGGATTTGACCGGGAATTTAAGAATCGGCCGGCAGGTATTCGTACGCATATTTTAGTCGGGATCGGAGCAGTACTTATTGCAATGATTCAAAAAGAAATCACACATACTGCATTAACAATCGCTCAAAACAATCCAGAAGTGGGTGAAGTGATCCGTGCGGATGAAGCGCGTTTAATTGCGCAAGTTGTTAGTGGCATTGGCTTTTTAGGCGCGGGTACAATCGTAGTAACCAAACAAGTGGTTCGTGGATTGACAACGGCGGCTTCGTTGTGGACGGTTGCCGGTTTAGGGATAGCGATTGGTATGGGCAACTACCGCATTGCTATTGTAGGTTTTGTAGGGATCATGCTTGTGTTGACAGTACTCAAACGGGTGATTAATATCCCTACTTTGAAAAAAATTGAAATTAGTTTCGTGCATAAGACAACGACCAAGGAGTTTATTGCGGACTATTTTAAAGATAAAGAAATTGAAGTTAAAGATGTGGACTTTGAAGTGAAAAAACGAGGGGAAAGTAGAGTTTATACCAATGTTTATACGGTAGAATTGCCTCGTTCGTTATCTTATCAAACAGTGGTTGAGGATTTATCGATGCATGAAAATATGGTTCGTGTACATTTAATTAGTATGTAACTTACAAAAGAATTTATTTAAAACTGATTTGTTAGAAAAAAGGAAAGCTTATATAAAAAATAGTTTTCCTCTTTTTATTGTTGAAAATGTCCTTTCATATTATCTTCATAAATGTGTAAAAAATTGGAAACCCCAGCGCTTTCCTTGATGATGTTATTTATTTTTGGTAAGATTATTTATGGATATTATTTGTCCTTCAAAGGAGAAATGGTCATGAAAATGAAACGAAGCTTGGAAGAAGCAGTGTGTATTCTTCTTATTTTAGCAAAAGAAGAAGGGGATAATTCCGTGAAAAGTTATCGAATCAGCGAACGATTAGGGGTGTCTGATTCATATTTAAAAAAAATATTGCGTAAATTGGTATTAGGTGGTGTAGTTACCTCGTCCTCAAGTAAAGGCGGGGGATTTAGGTTAGCTAAGCCGATTGACAATATTTTTATGATCGATGTTTATTATGCGATTGAAGGAAAGAATTCGTGTGTTCAGCTGCGAAATTTAGCAGAGCATATCTTTTCATCTTCAAATGAGTCCAAAAAAGTTGCAGATAATATATCTGGGCTATTTAATGAAAGTGAACAATCCTTTTTAAATAAGTTAGCAGATTATCCTTTGGTTAAATTAATGCAATAAAAGACCATTTCGTTATCCTCTTAGTTAAATAGAGGATTTTTTAGGACGTTGCCAAAACCAAAAAAAGGAGTGTGACAAATGAGTGTTGATGCGATTCACCAGTTAGCTAAAACAGAAGAACAAGCAGATGAAATGCTAAATAAAGCAAAAGAACAAGCACGTAAAGATCAAGAAGAAAGCGATCAAAGAATCGCTCGTTTTCAAGAAGAACAAGACGAAAATGAAGAAAAGCGCAAGCAAGAAATTCGTGAAAAGTATGACGAAGAATTTCGTAATATCAAAGAACCGTTAGATGACCAAACGCAAAAAGACGTCGAACGATTACAGACGATTTCACCGGAAATGCATGAAAAAGCGCTTGGCATTATTATAAATAAGGTTGTGAACGAAAATGGCAATTGAAAAAATGCAAAAATTCAATTTGATTACTTTTTCCAGTGATCAAGATGCCGTAATGGAACAACTGCAAGATTTTCAACAAATTGAACTTTTTCCTGCTAATAACTATCATAAAGAAGCGAGTTCTTTTTTTAATCAAATGCAAGAGCATCCCGAGGCAGACAAAATTGAAAACCAAATTGGTAATGTTTCGTGGGCGCTTAGTTTTTTGGACCAATATGTGGAAAAACCAAGCATGATTCAATCGCTGCGACAACCATTACGACATTATACACTCAGACAACTTTCCGAATATGCACACACCTTTAACTGGCAGGATGTTTACTCTGATTTAAGGAAGCAGGACAAACGGTTACGTACAATTGAGCAAGAAAGACAAGATTTATCTACTCAAGAAAATGAACTAAATCAGTGGCAGTACTTCGATGAGGATCCTGCTGTTTTAGAGAAATTTAACGCAGCTGTAGGATTATTAGGTACAATTCCCAATACGGAATTGAATCATCTAAAAGAGGAAATGAGCCAACTACCAAATTCTTATCTTGAAATCATACATCAAACATCAACAACATCTTACCTTTTAGTTCTTATTCTAAAAGAAAAGCGTGAGGAAGCTCATGATATCTTAAATGCAGCTGGCTTTCAAGAGTATGATTATCCATACGAAGATAAACCAGCCGCAGTTTTAAAACAAATCAAAGAAAAATCACAACAATTAGCAGCAGAAGAAAAATCGATCAAATCACGCTTAAAGGCGCAAAAGAACAATTATGAAAGTTTAGGTTTAGTCGCTGAATATTTGGATGGTTTACGCGTGCGAGTCAATTCAAATCAGTATTTGCTAGAATCTGATTATACGATGGATCTATCTGGTTGGGTGCCAACAAAGCAAACAGAGCAACTAGACCAACGAATTCGCCAAGCTGTCGGAGAAGACTATTTCTTGGAATTTACGGAAGTAAAAGAAGATGAGTATAGTGAGACACCGGTTTTATTAAAAAATCACAAACTCGTTAAACCATTTGAAGGCTTAGTGGAAATGTATAGTTTGCCTCAGTACTGGGAATTAGACCCTACTCCCTTTATGATGCCTTTTTATGCTTTGGCATTTGGGTTAATGGTCGCAGACTTTGGTTATGGCCTACTTTTATTTGTGGCCGCTGCCTTAGCAAAACGTTTCTTAAACTTTAAATCGGGTATGAAACGAAATATTACAATGTTTCAAATTGGCGCCGTACCAACCATGATGTGGGGCTTAGTTTATGGAAATATTTTCGGAAAACAATTTTCTTTTCAATTATTATCGACCAACTCAGATATTACAGAGATCTTGGTCATGTCGATGGCCTTTGGCTTTATTCAAATTATGTTCGGTCTAGGGTTGAAATTTTACCTATTATGGTGGCGTGAAAATGAAAAAATCAAGGCATTATTGCAAGCAGGATCATGGATGTTCTTTCTAGTAAGTATTGCCATGATTGCAGCAGGAATGACACTCGTTCCGGAAACAGCTTTACAAACTGTGGGTACGGTTTGCTTAATTATTAGTTTAGTGATGATCGTAATCGGTGGTAGTTTGGATGGCAATACTGTGATCGGCAGGATAGGATCCGGCTTATATTCGATTATGGATCTAACAAATTATTTGAGTGATTTGATCAGTTATACGCGTTTGATGGCATTAGGCGTAGCTGGCGGTAGTATTGGTGCGGCTTTTAATTTGATTCTAAGTTATTTGCCAATACCAGCTAGGTTTACTATAGGCATTGTGTTATTTATTGGCTTACATGGCTTGAATATTTTCTTGAGTTATTTAAGTGCTTATGTACATGGCATCCGTTTGCAATATCTGGAATTTTTCAATAAATTCTATACGGGCGGCGGACGCGCATTTAAGCCTTTTAAATCAAATGAATCATATGTACAAGTGATCTCAGAACAAAAACAACAACAAGGGGACGAATAGAAAATGGAGAATTGGATAAGTTTCTTTTATGAAGATGGCGGAATGGTATTTGCAGCGTTAGGCATAGCCCTAGCAACGATTTGTGGGGGTATCGGATCAACGATTGGTGTTGGTAAAACAGCAGAAGCTGCAGCCGGGTTAACCGCAGAACAACCAGAAAAATTTGGTCAAGCGTTGATCTTAGAACTGCTTTCAGCAACCCAAGGGTTATATGGATTTGTTATTTCCTTTATGATCTTTTTACAAATGTCAGCAGATATGTCATTGCAAATGGGACTATATATGCTAGTTGCTTCTTTACCAATTGCCTTTACAGCAATTTGGGCCGGCAAATGGCAAGGTAGTGCAGCTGCTGCAGCCATGCAAATTTTAGCTAAAAAACCAGAACACGTGACAAAAGGAATTGTTTATGTAGCAATGATGGAAACATATGGGATTTTAGGTTTTGTTATTTCCTTCTTGCTCGTGATGAATTAGGAGGTATGAAATGTCTGATATAACAAATTTAACAGATAAAATTACCCAAGATGCAGAAAAGAATCAAAGACAGTATTTAAAAAAGGCACAAAGAGACATCGAAAATAATGAACAGTATCGAAAAAAACAAATTGAACAACAAACAGAAGAAAACATCGAACAATTCGAAAAAGAACGTCAATCAGAATTGAACTTGAAAGTGTCAGACATTCATGTCAAAGCACGTAGTAGATTATTAGCTGCTAAACAGCAACTACTAAAAAATCTTTTTTCAGAAGGCTTGAAAAAGATCAAGAAAATGTCGGAAGAAGACTTTAATCAATTTGTAACGTCTAACATTAAACAAGTAGAACTAACAGGCGATGTGGAAATGGTGGTCGCTCAAGATAGTGTGAACTATGCCACAGCAGAAAACAAAAAGATTTGGCAAGAAGCGGCTTCACCTGAGATGAACCTGTCAATAGCAGAAAATACAATCCCTAAACGTGGTGGTTTTTTGTTACGACAAGGAGAAATTGAGTATAACTTTACTTTTGAAGCCATACTAAGTACATCTGAAGAAGAGCTGAGCAGCGAATTGTTAAACTTGATATATGATGAAGAATAAGAGGTGTCAAAATGGACGATATTCAATTTAGCACCGCTAATGTCAGAATTCGAACGTACGAAAGTCGTTTGCTGACACAAAATACTTTTGACCGGATGCTAGCAACGTCAGAACCTGAAGAGGCCTATTCCATCTTACAAGAAACAACTTATGGCGATTTTATTGAAGATAATAATGATGTCCGTGATTTTGAAAAAGCACTAATCGCTGAAAAAAAGCGGACCTTTGATATGATTTATAATATTACGCCAGTCAAAAGCATCGTTGATTTAATAGCGTTGCAATATGATTATCAAAACTTAAAAGTCTTAGTTAAACAAGATTATACGCAAGAAGACTTTTCCGAATATTTGGTTCCAATGGGTTCAGTTTCTTTACCCGTGTTAAAAAATTTGGTCAACTTACGACAAAGTGACCAAGTAGATCCTATTATGAATCAATGTATTCAAGCTGTTTTCCAATATATTGAAGATTATGAAGAAATACAGGCTGTAGATATTATTTTTGATAACTATTATTGGGATCATATGGTGGAACTTAGTCACAGTGAAAATAGCACAATTATTGAGCGGCTAGTTCAAAGAAATATTGACGTATTTAATATTTCAACGATTCTCAGAAGTTATTTAATGGGCCAGAAAAAAGGATTTATCACCGCTGTTTTACAAAAAGGTGGAACTTTGGATCCGCAAAAAATGGCAGATGAAATTAGTTCCTCTCTAGAAAACTTTATGAACTATATGGAACAAACATCCTATGAACCTTTGCTGGCAGATAGCTATGATGAAATTACACAAGAAAAGAAACTGACAGGTTTGGATCTAAATAAAGATAATTTCTTGATGCGACGCTTAAAAGAAGAAAAGATGGTCCCTTTTGGCCCTCAAGCAATTTTAGGTTATCTTTTTGCCAAAGAAGTTGAAATTAAAAATTTACGGATGATTCTTGTTGGAAAAATTAATAGGATCCCAGAAGAAACACTTCAAGGTCGGGTGCGTGAAAGCTATGTATAAAAAAATAGGAATGATGGGCGGGAAAGATTCGATCTTGCCTTTTAAAGGCTTAGGGATTGATATCTTCCCAGTTACAGACTTAACGGAAGCTAGACAGCAAATTGAAGCAATGGCAGAGGATTATGGCGTTATTTTTGTTACTGAGCGCGTAGCCGAACAATTAGAAGATACCATTGCGCAATACGACAGTCAGCCTACCCCAGCAATTATTCCGATTCCAAGTAGTACCGGAAGTCTAGGGATTGGGATGGATCGTATTCACCAAAATGTAGAAAAAGCGATTGGAATGGATATTTTAGATGATAATTAAAGAACAATTTGCAGTTAGGCAGGAGGAGATTTTTTGGCAGTAGGAACAATTACAAAAGTTTCCGGGCCTTTAGTTACTGCTAGCGGATTACAAGGTGCTAAAATTAATGAAATCTGCAAAGTAAGTGAAAAAGGGTTGATCGGAGAAATTATTGAATTAAATAATGACGTGGCTTCTATCCAAGTGTATGAAGAAACGGCGGGTGTAGGTCCCGGTGAACCAGTAGAGACAACTGGTGCTCCCTTATCTGTGGAGCTGGCACCTGGTCTTTTAACTGAAATGTTTGATGGCATTCAACGCCCTTTGGATACATTTATGAAGCAAACAGATAGTGATTTTATAGAACGAGGAACGGAAATTAATCCGCTTGATCGTCAAAAAGAATGGACCTTTGTACCAAAAAAATCGGTAGGCGACCAAGTGGCACCTGGAGATATTATTGGCGTCGTGCAGGAAACAAAAGCGATTGAACATCGCGTAATGGTTCCTAATGACGTGACTGGAACGATTAAGGACATTCAATCCGGAAATTATACCATCACCGAGACTGTCTGTGTAGTAGATACAGACGAGGGTGAAAGAAAAGTTGCATTGATGCAAAAATGGCCGATCCGTACCCCGCGTCCTTATAAAAATAAGGTGACGCCCGGAGAACCTTTGATCACAGGACAACGAGTGATTGATACCTTCTTCCCAGTGGCAAAAGGCGGAACTGCAGCTGTTCCAGGACCATTTGGTGCCGGAAAAACGATTATACAACACCAAATTGCTAAATGGGCTGATGTGGACATTGTGGTCTATGTTGGTTGTGGCGAACGCGGAAATGAAATGAAAGACGTTATTGACGAATTTCCAGAATTAATTGACCCGGTAACAGGCGAGTCTCTTATGCAACGTACGGTATTGATCGCCAACACGTCAAATATGCCCGTATCTGCTCGGGAAGCATCCATTTATACGGGGATGACAATTGCAGAATACTATAAAGACATGGGCTATAATGTAGCTATTATGGCAGACTCAACCTCGCGTTGGGCCGAAGCATTACGGGAAATGAGCGGACGCTTACAAGAAATCCCCGGTGATGAAGGTTACCCAGCTTATTTAGGAAGCCGAATTGCTGAGTATTATGAACGTGCCGGTAAATTTTCTGTATTAGGTGAAGGAGAACGTGAAGGAAGTATCACAGCCATTGGTGCCGTATCCCCTGCTGGCGGCGATGTTTCTGAACCAGTAACTCAAAACACCTTACGGATCGTGAAAGTATTCTGGGATTTAGATGCATCACTATCACAAAAACGACACTTTCCTGCGATTAGTTGGACAGAGTCGTATTCCTTATATGACGATCAACTAAAAGAATATATGGATTCCGTTTTAGGCGCTAACTGGTCTAAGATGGTAGATAAAGCAATGGCATTGTTACAAGAAGAAAGTCGTTTAGATGAAATTGTACAATTAGTCGGTGTTGATGCCTTATCGCAAAAAGACCGTATCACAATGAATACAGCTCGTTCTTTACGACAAGACTATTTACAACAAGATGCTTTTGATGATGTTGATACATTTACCTCACGGACCAAACAATTTCGACTATTGCGCAATATTTTAGACTTCCACAAAAAAACCCAAGAAGCAGTTCAATTGGGTTCTTATTACAATGAAATTATGGAAGGAACAACACAGTTGCGCGAACAAATTGCCCGCAGTAAATATATTTCAGAAGATGATATAGATCAACTAGATACAATCTATAATGATATTGATCAGACAGTACAAGAAATCGTTGAGAAAGGAGGAATGGATTGATGTTAAAAGAGTATCGTTCCGTATCAGAAATCACTGGCCCTTTAATGATGGTAGAAAACGTTGAAGGGGTAAAATACGACGAGTTAGTTGAGATCCGTACAGATTCTGGTGAAATTCGCCAAGGTCAAGTGCTAGAGATTTCAGGAGATAAAGCTGTCGTACAGATCTTTGAAGGAACTAATAATTTAGGTACTGATGATAGCCGTATACGCTTTTTAGGTAGAGGACTCACTTTAGGTGCTTCACCCGATATGATGGGACGTATTTTTGATGGATTAGGACAACCCATTGACGATGGCCCTAAAATTCTGCCAGAAGAAAGGTTAGATGTAAACGGGGAAGCAATCAATCCTATGGCTCGGGACTACCCAGATGAATTTATTCAAACTGGGATCTCAACGATTGACCATTTAAATACCTTAGTTAGAGGACAAAAATTACCGATATTTTCTGCTTCAGGTTTGCCTCATAAGGAAATCGCGGCTCAAATTGCACGCCAAGCGACCGTTCCTGGACAAGAAGGAAATTTTGCGATTGTCTTTGCGGCAATTGGGATTCCTTTTGAAGAATCGGAATTTTTCATTAACGAATTCCGTGAAACAGGAGCTATTGATCGTTCGGTAATGTTTTTAAATTTAGCTGATGATCCAGCTATTGAACGGATTGCAACACCAAAAGTCGCATTAACTACGGCCGAATACTTAGCCTTTGAAAAAGGGATGCATGTTCTTGTCATTATGACAGACATGACAAACTATGCGGAAGCCCTACGTGAAGTTTCAGCTGCTCGGCGCGAAGTACCAGGGCGAGGCGGCTATCCTGGCTATTTATACACTGATTTGGCAAGTATATACGAACGGGCGGGTCGTCTAATGGATCGTGAAGGGTCTATTACTCAAATTCCTATCCTAACGATGCCTAACAATGATAAAACCCATCCGATTCCCGACTTAACTGGTTATATTACTGAAGGACAAATTATCTTGTCTCGTGATTTAGACAAACGTAATATTAATCCACCGATTGATATTTTACCAAGTCTTTCACGTTTGAAAGATAAGGGAACCGGTGAAGGCAAGACAAGAAGAGACCATTCTTCTACGATGAATCAAATTTATTCTGCCTATGCGGATGGGAAAGATGCCAAAGAATTATCAACGGTCTTAGGTGAAGCCGCATTATCTGATTCAGATAAAAAATTCGCTCGTTTTGCGGATTTGTTTGAAGAAAAATATATTAATCAAGGTTTTAACACAAACCGTAGCATTGAAGAATCATTAGACTTAGGTTGGAAATTATTAGCTACCCTGCCAAGAGAAGAACTTAGCCGCATCAAAGAAAAAGACATCGAGGAATTCCTTCCAAACCAAGAGGAGTTGGATGATCTATGGCAATAATGAATGTCAATCCGACTCGCATGGAAATGAGTCGGTTACAAGGCCGTTTATCAACGGCGACTAGAGGACACAAGCTATTAAAAGATAAACAAGATGAACTGGTTCGCCAATTTACCAAGTTAGTCAAACAAAATCAACAACTACGTAAAGAAATGGAAGAAACGCTGCAAAAAGGCATGGAAGACTATGTTCTTGCTTCTAGCAGAACCGCGGACTATGTTTTAGGCGAAGCTTTTGCGATTCCCTTAGATAGAATTACTTTGGATGTGCAAAGCAGGAATGTTATGAACATTGAGGCGCCGGTTTTAAATGCAATCTATGATGACGAAAAATCAGAGGATCGTTTTTCTTACGGATTTATGGCCACAACCAGTGAGTTAGATCTAGCGCTAAATAATTTGAGTTCTATTCTCCCCAAGATGCTTAAATTAGCAGAAGTTGAAAAGTCTTGTCAGATGATGGCTGACGAAATTGAACGAACACGCCGTCGTGTAAATGCACTAGAATATAAAATGATTCCGAATTTAGAAGAGACCATCGATTATATTGAACGGACCTTAGATGAAAGCGAACGCGCTACTTTAACCCGGTTGATGAAATCCATTGATGTGATTGAAGCAGAAGATTAATAAGAAAACAGCCATTGTTTGTATGTTAAATATTAAAGCAATGACTGCTTTTTTTACTTTAATAATGAAATTAGGTGAATGCGAATGAAATTAGCGTTGCGCAAACGCCAAATAGGGGCGATTCCTGTGTTAGAAGTCGTTCAAGAAGACCGAGTATATGCGCCACTACCGCTGATTGTGTATTATCATGGTTGGCAAACAACCAAAGAACTCGTGTTAACCCAAGGCAGAAAGTTAGCTCAACAAGGTTTTCGGGTGGTATTACCCGACGCGCAAAATCACGGACAACGACAGGCACCTATCTCTTCCATTCCTTCATTGACCTTTTTTCAAAGCATTCATACCAACTTATTTGAGTTTGAAACGGTTGTTGATTATTTCAACCAGTTAGGATTAACGAATGGAAGATTAGGTGTAGGTGGCGTTTCGATGGGCGGGATGACCACTTGTGCCTTGTTAACACAACATCCAGAAATTAATGTAGCTGCCTGTATAATGGGTTCGCCTTCTTTAATTGACTATCGCCAAGAACTAGAAAAATCGCTTAAAGATAGAGGGATTTCTTTTCCTAGAGATTATAAGTATTTAACCAGTTGGATTGATCATTATGACCTAGCTTCTCATTATACAAATTTGCCCAAAAGACCCTTGTTTTTCTGGCATGGGTTATATGATGAAAAAATCTCTTTTGCACAGACGGATCGTTTTGTGCGCGCGAACTTGGGCCCAGAGATTACGTTTCATGCGGCGAACGAACGGCATATGGTAAAAGTCCCTACAATGGACCAAGTAACAGAATTTTTTAAGACACATTTATAATAAAAAATTTTGTGATACACTACTAGTAGAAGAATTCTGTAGAGCTATAGCTCAACTTTGCTATTTAAAGGGACATACTTTTATAAAATTGCCCTATCACAAGCGAAAAATTTCTTTTTTGATACTTTATTAACTATAATATGACTGTGGAAATTGAAGGAGGACATATAAGGATGGATTACCAGGTATTACTTTATTATAATTATACACCAGTAGAAGACCCAGAAAGTTTCGCCAAACAACATTTGGCATTTTGTAAAGAACTCGGTTTAAAGGGTCGAATTTTAGTGGCAAATGAAGGGATTAATGGCACCGTTTCTGGAAGCATTGAAGCGACGAATGCTTATATGGAACACATGCACGCGGATGAACGCTTTAAAGATACAGAGTTTAAAGTAGATGAAGCACCTGGTCACGCGTTCAAGAAAATGCACGTGCGCCCACGCCAAGAACTTGTTGCTTTGCATTTAGATGAAGAAGAAGACGTGGACCCCAATGAATTAACAGGCGAATATTTAGAGCCGACAGAATTCAAAGAAGCCCTACAAGATGAAGATACGATTGTACTAGACGCTAGAAATGATTATGAATACGATCTAGGCCATTTTCGTGGAGCGATAAGACCAGATATCCGTACTTTCCGTGAACTACCTGAATGGATTCGAGAAAACAAAGAGAAATTTATGGATAAAAAGGTGGTTACTTATTGTACAGGAGGTATTCGCTGCGAGAAACTTACGGGTTGGCTTTTGCGTGAAGGCGTCCAAGATGTGGGTCAATTACATGGCGGTATTGCCACTTACGGTAAGGATCCTAACACCCAAGGGGAAATGTGGGATGGCAAAATGTATGTTTTTGATGAACGTATTAGCGTAGAAGTAAATGATGTCGACAAGCACGTTGTAGGCAAAGATTGGTTTGATGGAACGCCTTGTGAACGTTACGTTAACTGCGCTAACCCCGCTTGCAATCGTCAAATTTTAGCTTCAGAAGAAAACCAAGCGAAACATTTAGGCGGCTGTTCTTACGAATGCGCGGCAAGTGAAGATAATTTATACGTAAAAAGAAATCAAATCTCACCCGAAGAACGCGCGGCTCGTTTAGCCGAAATAAAAGGTGAAGTTACGGTTTAACAAAAAAGTTCCAAGTCAATAACGATTTGGAACTTTTTGTATGTTAAGTTATTATAAGCACAAGGAGATGGAGACAATGCAAGAGAAAAAGACTTTTCACATGAACGGGTATATAGGTGTATTAATTTTAGTGATAGGGATGATAGCTGGCGCCTACTTATTTTATTTAGGCGTTGTTAATGAAAGTGTAACAAATTTGGTTATAAGTATTTTGATTTGGCTAGTGGCACTTCTGTTTATTAGTTCTTTAACCATTGTAAGTCCTAATCAAGCCAAAGCGATTTTATTTTTTGGGAAGTATTTGGGTACGATCAAATCTAATGGGCTGTTTATTACTACGCCCTTAACCCAAAAAATCAATGTTTCACTAAAGGTTCGCAATTTTAATAGCGCGCTTTTGAAAGTCAATGATTTAGATGGGAATCCTATTGAGATCTCAGCCGTGATTGTTTTTAAAGTCGTCGATACGGGAAAAGCATTGTTTGATGTGGATTATTATCAAGACTTTGTGGAAATACAAAGTGAAACGGCCATACGTCATATTGCTTCACAATATCCTTACGATACTTTTGACGATGATGATGTCACCTTACGCGGAGATACCAGCCATGTATCAGAAGAACTAACCAAGGAACTGCAAGCGCGTTTGGAAGTCGCTGGCGTAGAAGTGGTCGAAACACGCTTGAACCACCTAGCTTACTCCACCGAAATTGCCAGTGCGATGTTACAAAGACAACAAGCTAAAGCGATTCTTTCCGCACGGCAAACCATTGTGGAAGGTGCGGTGACGATGACTCAGATGGCATTAGAACAAATCGAAGCAGGTCAAGACATCCAGTTTACGGATGATCGTAAGGTGCAGTTTATCAATAACTTGATGGTTTCAATTATTACCGATAATGGGACGCAACCGGTCATTAATACCGGGGATTTAGGCGATGAGCTTTCTAGCTAGGAGGCGCTGATGAAAAAACTATATATCAGACAAAAAGTATTTAGCTTAAATGAAAAATTTACCGTAACAGATGAACAAGAAGAGCCTTGTTATTATGTGGAAGGAAGTTTCTTTAAGTTGCCCAAACATTTTTCGATTCTTGATACACAACAGCGTGAAATTGGTAGAATCACCAAGAAAACAATGGCTTTACTTCCCAAATTTTTTGTTGAAGTCGATGGGAACGACAGGATTACCCTTAAAAAAGAACTCTCTTTTTTAAAATCGTGTTACACTATTTCAGCTCAAGATATTGAGGTTCAAGGCAATTGGTGGGATATGGATTTTACCGTTTCCGCTCAAGGGAAAAAGATTGCTGAAATCTCGAAACGCTGGCTTTCCTGGGGCGATACGTATGAAGTAACCATTCTTGATGAAACAATGGAACGTTTAATTATTTCATTAGTCATAGCTATTGATTGTGTAAAATCCGATGAAGCTGCAGCGAGTAGCAGTTCAAGCTAATTAGGACCAATCCAATAGTGTATAGTTACAACGGAATTATTTTTAGTAAAGGGCTGGTTTTCTAGCCCTTTCTTCTTTACAATAAAGGAGAATACAATTAGAAGGAAGGGCATACATTTATGTTATACGGGTCAATTGAAGCTGGTGGGACGAAATTTGTTTGTGCTATCGCTGATGAACAATTAGAGATTACTGAAAGGGTCAGTTTCCCCACAACTGTACCAGAAGAAACAATGAAACAAGTGGTCGACTTTTTTAAACAATATAAAAATGACCTTGCTGCCATTGGCGTCGGTTCATTTGGGCCTATTGATATCCATCCAGATTCCAAAACTTACGGATATATTACATCTACGCCCAAATTAGCTTGGCAAAATTTTGATTTTGTGGGAAGCTTGAAAAAAGATTTTGACATCCCCATTACTTGGACCACTGACGTTAACGCTGCGGCTTATGGTGAATATGTTTTTGGAGAAGGCAAAGGATTATCAAGCGTTGTTTACTATACTGTTGGAACGGGTATCGGTGGAGGCGCTATTCAAAGGGATCGTTTTATTGAAGGATTTAGCCACCCTGAAATGGGGCACATGTTAGTTGTGCCTCATCCGGATGATGATTTTAAAGGCAATTGTCCTTTTCATGGAAATTGTTTAGAAGGGGTGGCAGCAGGCCCGGCAATTGAAGATAGAGCAGGAAGAAAGGGACAAGATATCCCAGCGGATGACCCTATTTGGGACATCGAAGCTTATTATATCGCTCAATGTGCGTATAATACGACATTGTTGTTTTCACCAGATGTTATTATCTTTGGCGGTGGCGTAATGAAGCAGCGTCATATGCTAAAAAAAGTTCACCGAGCTTTTGCAGAGTTGCTAAATAACTATGTTGAAACACCAAAATTAGAAAACTATATTGTGACACCTTCTTTAGAAGATGACACGGGGACTTTTGGTTGCTTAGCTTTAGCAAGACAAGCCGACTGGCATGCGAATTAATAAATAGAGGCGACGGCATTAGGATCGTGATGATTGGAAAGTTGAGGAACGAAATGATGATTGGTTCTTCAATAATTAAAAAATGAGGAAAGAGATAAGAAAGTCTTACTCAATAACAAGATAGTGAGGAAAGAAAGCGCAAAGTTTTACTCAATAAATGGATATTGAGTAATGAATATTGCTTTTATTGCTTGTCGCAATAATCTTTTAAACTAGAAAATTGTTATCTATACTTTCAAGTGCTATGTTTTTGCAAAAAAAGACGAGGGGCGAATTTATCGTTCCTCGTCTTCGTTATTTTCGCTCTGTTCTATTATCAAACTATAAATTGGTACGGGCTCCCCTTTTATCTGAAACAAAGGAACCATCTTTTTCCAATTTTTTATAACCATTATTAATAACGCTCGTGTAGGTCGTTTAAAAAAAGCTAGCACCTAAATAGCTAAAATGAAAACTGTTGGATTTTTCAGAATCATCCCAACAATTTCTTTTTAAACTCTAAGGAGTCTGCTATAATGAATCAAATATCTTGCCAATAATTTCTAACAAATCAAAGGAGTGGAAGCATATGACGATTTATAATTTTTCAGCTGGTCCAGCAGTTTTGCCAGAACCAGTATTAAAAAAGGCGCAAGAAGAATTTTTAGACTACAAAGGCAGCGGTATGTCTGTAATGGAATTGAGTCATCGCTCCTCCTTGTTTGAAGAGATTATAGCTGATGCCGAAAAATTATTACGGGAATTGATGCATATCCCTGAGAACTATCATGTTTTATTCTTACAAGGCGGCGCTAGCTTGCAATTTTCTGCGCTACCCCTAAATTTAGCACAAAATAAAAAGGCTCTCTATGCTAATACAGGTTCATGGTCTCAAAAAGCGATTGCCGCAGCTAAAGCTATTGATACAGTAGTTGATACGCAAGTCATTGCCTCGAGTGAGGATAAAAATTTTGCTTATGTCCCACAAATAACAAAAGATATGTTGGATGAAAATGCTGCTTATCTTCATATAACAACCAATGAAACGATTGATGGTATTAGCTATCAAAAAATTCCTGATACAGGAGATATCCCGCTAGTAGCTGATATGTCCTCAAATATTTTGACAAATGAATATAAAGTGACAGATTTTGGCGTGATTTATGCAGGTGCTCAAAAAAATATGGGTCCAGCAGGTCTGACAGTCGTCATCATAAGCGATGATTTATTAAATGAACAACCACTTTTGGCACCAATGTTGGATTACCGTCTGCAAGCAGATAAACACTCAATGTACAATACACCGCCCACTTTCAGCATTTATATGGCCAAACTGGTTTTTGAATGGCTGCAGGATTTAGGCGGCATACCGCAAATTTTAAAATACAATCAGCAAAAAGCGGGGCTATTGTATGATGCAATCGATCGTTCTGCTTTGTTCCAAAGTCCAGTAAACAAAAATGATCGTTCGCTAACCAATATTCCCTTTTTAACGAATAGTGACACATTAAATCAAAAATTCATCCAGTTAGCGCAAGAACAAGGCTTTGAAAATTTAAAAGGCCATCGCTCTGTGGGTGGCATGAGAGCCAGTCTCTACAACGCTTTCCCGCTTGAAGGCGTACAAGCATTGGTTGATTTTATGGAAAAATTTGAAAAAGCACATGGAGGAGAATAAAATGCATCAAATTAAGACATTTAACGCCATTGCCCCTGAAGGTATGGCACGTTTAGAAAAAGAAAAGTATGCGATTAACGAAAGCGAACAACCGGAAGGAATTATCTTACGTAGTAAAAAGCTGCAAGAATCTGAACTGCCTGATTCTGTTCTAGGTGTAGCACGTGCGGGCACAGGAGTGAATAATATTCCTGTTGATTTATGCACGGAAAAAGGGATTGTGGTTTTTAACACACCCGGAGCGAACGCTAACGCCGTAAAAGAATTAGTTTTGATGAGTTTGTTACTCAGTGTTCGACCGGTGATTAGAGGGATTAACTGGCTGCAACAAGTCACGGGTTCTGACGTAGAAGAACAAGCAGAAGCGCATAAAAAACAATTTGCGGGCCGTGAATTAGAAGGAAAAAAATTAGGGGTCATTGGGCTAGGTTCGATTGGCGCGATGGTGGCTAATGACGCTTATCGATTAGGCATGGAAGTCATGGGATACGACCCTTATGTTTCAGTGGATACAGCATGGAGTATTTCGCGACGTGTTCATCGTGCGAAAGAAATCAGTGAAATTTTTACTAGCTGTGACTTTATTACGGTACACGTTCCACTGCAAGAAAAAACATTTCATTTAATTGGTCAAAAAGAAATTGCTATGATGAAAAATTCCGCTCAGTTGTTTAACTTTGCTCGTTCTGAGATTGTCGATAATTCTGCGGTAATTGAAGCGATCGAAGCGGACGAATTAGCTGGTTTTACCACTGATTTTGCTGACGAGAAGTTATTACATCATGATCATATTACTGTATTGCCCCATTTAGGTGCATCCACTGCAGAAGCAGAGACGAACAGTGCAAAAATTGCTGTACGTACCTTAAAGAAATTTATTGAAACCGGCGTAATCAAACGTTCAGTGAATTTCCCACCCGTTGAAATGGCTTTTCACTCGCCATATCGTATTACAATCATTAATCGCAATGTCCCAAATATGCTAGGGCAAATTTCGGCAGTGATTGCGGATTCTGAGATTAATATTGATAATATGATTAATCGCGGGCGCGACGATTACGCCTATACTTTAGTTGATATTGATGAAAATGATGAAAGAAAAATTGCGGATGTAGTGGAAAAATTAAGAGCAACAGATGACATCATTCGCGTCCGTGTGATTAAAAAAGAGGAGGTGCCATATTAAACATGGTTGTTGTACGTCCATTTAAAGCGATCCGTCCAGAAGCAACGCTTGCCGATAAAGTTGCTGAACTGCCTTATGATGTGGTGGATTCGGCAGAGGCACGCGCTTTGGCACAAGATAATCCTTATAGCTACTTTCATATCGATAAAGCAGAGATTGACTTACCGCAGAGTATTTCGCCTTATGACGAAGCGGTCTACCAAAAGGCAGCGGCTAATCTGGCTGACTTTTTGCAAAAAGGTTGGTTGGAAAAAGACGGACAAGAAAATTATTATTTGTATCAATTAACCATGGATGGCAGAAGCCAAACGGGCTTGGTTGCTTGTACTTCAATTGATGATTATGCTGAAGGAAAGATCAAAAAGCATGAGTATACACGCCACGAAAAAGAAATTGATCGGATGAATCACATTCGTAGTTGCGATGCAAATACGAGTCCGATTTTTCTTAGCTATCGGGAAAATCAAACGACTCAACAATTGATTCGAAACTGGCAGGACACTCACGAGGCTATTTATGACTTTACTAGTTACCATAACGTTCATCATAAAGTCTGGGTGCTTGATGACACAGCAGTAATTAAGCAACTAGAAGAAGCTTTTTCTTCATTGGATGCCTTATATATCGCAGATGGCCACCATCGGACAGAGTCAGCTGTGAAGGTTGGCTTAGAAAAACGGCAAGAACAAACCAACAGAGCAGAAAGTGATTCCTTTTTATCGATTTTATTTCCTGAAGATGAATTATTAATCAAAGAATATAATCGCATATTAGACGTGGAAATACCTAGTGATTTTTTTGAACAATTGCAGGAAAATTTTGTTGTAGAAGAAACCACGGAAAAAAGGCCGAGCGCCTCTGCAGAAATGATGATGTATCTGGCAGGAAGCTGGTACGACTTAAAAGTAAAAGAAGAGAAAATCCCCACAGATCCGGTAGATAAACTAGACGTGTCCTTGCTACAAAATTTATTGATCGCACCGATCTTTGATATCCAGGATGTGAGGAGCGATAAACGCATTGATTTCGTTGGCGGCATTCATGGACCGCAAAGATTAGAAGAACTGGTCGACAGCCAAAATGGGACCGTCGCTTTTTCCATGTATCCTACGAAAATGCGCGATCTTTTACAAGTAGCAGATGCTAAAGAAATTATGCCGCCTAAATCTACCTGGTTTGAACCGAAACTTTTAAGCGGATTATTCTTACACGATTTGGAGACAAAATAAGCAGTAAAGTGCTGTTGATTAAAGAAAACGGACTTTTTAATTAGCTGGACGACACTAATGTTAGAGATTGTTACCTATGGATACTGTCGGGTTTAATGGAAAAATTTTTCACTAAACATAGGGAGTCTTTTACGAATACAGTCCCCGTCTTTCGCATTTCAGGGAGTAAATCAGAGAAACAGTCCCTATCTTTTGGAAGATGGGGACTGTAATCATAATTCACTCCCTAAGTTTGGTCATTTTTAACCTGAATTTCTATAATTGACCTATTTTTCTCTAAAGATAGGGAGTCTTTCACGAATATAGTCCCTATCTTTTTAAACATGGGTAGTGTAATCGTGATTCATTCCCTATCTTTGCTCTTTTTAATCTAATTCTAAATGGACCAAAATTGAGCTTGTATAAACAAAAAAAATTCGTTATACTTTTAGATAATAAATAAGAAAAGGAGGGAACATAGCAAATGGTTCGTATGATTAAAATAACACCAAGTGAAAATTATCAACGGGATTATACCAGTTTTAGTCATGCGATTGGTTTTACAATGGCTGTTAGCGGGAGAAGTATATCCAAAAACAGTATATATTTACAAAACCAATGACCATTTCGTATGTTTCTACTTTTTTCAACAGAAGATAAATAAAAAAGTCATGGATGATTCCATGACTTTTTTATTGCCAAAATACGGATGGTCTTAAAAGGAGAAGACCATGCTTATACAATTAAATGACATCAATAAAAGCTTTAGTGGCACGCCACTTTTTGAAAAATTATCACTAACTATAAATGAACAAGAAAAGATCGGACTTGTTGGCGCAAATGGCACAGGAAAAACGACGCTTTTCCAAATGATGACAGGAACAGAAGGCGCTGATGATGGGGTTGTGAGTCGTCAAAAAGGTTTGCGAATTGGCTATGTATCCCAAAGGTTTACAGTAAGTCATTTATCCATTGTTGATTATTTGCACCAAAGTTTTTCTAACCTACAAAATTTACAACATCAATTACGTGCTTATGAAGAGAAAATGACGGATCCAGCTGCAGATTTAGCTCACGTTATGGATGTTTACGGAAAGCTGCAGCAAGAATTTGAAGATGCTGGTGGGTATGAACTGGAAGATCGAATCATAAGCACGTTGAAAGGTTTAGGCTTGGGAGAGAAAATTCACACGGCAATGACTGATATCAGCGGTGGTGAACGGGTTCGAGTGGAATTAGCCAAGGTTCTTTTACAAGAGGCCGATCTTTTGTTGTTAGATGAACCGACAAATCATTTAGATTTAGCGGGGATTCAGTGGTTAGAAAATTATTTAAAATCTACGAAAACAGCTTATTTGGTCATTTCCCATGATCGCATGTTTTTAGATCAAGTGACAGAAAAAATTGTTGAAATTGAAGATGGCTCTATTATTGAATATCCGGGAAATTATAGTCGTTACGTGCAGCTAAAAGAAGCGCGTATGGCAGAAATCAAGAAAAATTACGAACTCCAGCAAAAAGAAATCCAACGCATCAAACGAATGATTCGCCGTTATCGACAGTGGGGAAATGAAGGCGGCGATGAAGCCTTTTTCAAAAAAGCGAAGGAATTAGAACGACGTTTATCCAAAATAACGGTTGTCAAACCACCTCAACCTCCTAAAAAGCGCTTAGCAGGAATTGATCAGGCTTCCCGTTCTGGTAAAGAAGTGGTGACGGCCCAAGGGATAGGTAAAATGATGGGCGAGCAGTTATTATTTACAGAGAGTACTTTTACTATTTATCGACACGAAAGAGTAGCTATTTTAGGAAAAAATGGATCTGGCAAGTCGACTTTGTTGCGACTGATTTTAGGGGAATTATCTCCTGATGAAGGGACACTGACTCTGGGTTCGAGTATCAAGGTTGGTTATTTACCCCAAACCATTACCTTTACTCAACCGGATCAACGTATTTTGGATTTTGTAAAAGAAATTTCGCCACAAGAACAAAAAGCTCGCCAAACACTCGCTCATTTTGGCTTTTATAGTGAAGATGTCCATCGCCGCATGAAAGATCTTTCCGGCGGTGAAGGCGTGCGACTTTATTTGCTTTGGCTTTTCCATAAAGAGATCAACTTTTTAATTCTAGATGAACCCACGAATCACTTAGATATTTATGCGCGAGAAGAAATCGAAGAGCTGCTGAGTGAGTATACCGGAACACTTTTAGCTGTTACTCATGATCGCTATTTCTTACAAAAGAATTTTGAGGAAGCGCTCGTTATCGCAGATCAGAAAATATACAAGGAGTCCATTGACGTCTTGAATGATTCAAGTGATTTGTAAAAATGAGCTTGTTAATTGGTGCAACATTAATGTTACCACCAATATTTATACCTATTGGTGCTAGTTTTTCCGATGTACCGCCAATAATTTACAGATTGGTGGTAACTTTCCTGATGTGCCTCCAATACTTTAACAATTGGTGGCACATCTGCTAACATACCACCGATAACGAATAAAATTGGAGGGACACCTTTTGATGTCCCTCCAATTTTGTCGAGATGAGAACTCGGAGATTAATCATCTCCTCCTAATCGTTTGAAGTTATTTTTCCAACCATTGATCAACAACTTCTTGATTTTCGTTGATCCATTTTTCAGCTCCTTCAATTGGTTCTTCATCGTTATCTTCAGCTTCACCGACGTAGCTCATTAATTCGCCAATTTGGTCATCATCCATTTTCCAATTTTTCATCCATTGATCTACCTCTGGATAATCTTCATCAAAATTTGAACGCGTTGCATGGTGAATTTTTTCAGCTTCGCCAAAGAGGTTTTGAGGGTCGTCTAAATATTTTAAGTCCATTTCAGAAAACGCACGATGTGGATTCCATAACGGTACAACAATATCCTCTTCATTATCGATTGCTTGCTCTAGTTCCGTCAGCATGGCTGCTTCAGAACTTGATGTAAGCTCATAATCTAAGTCGTATTCTTCTATCACATCTTCCACTACTAGCATTGTTCCTGCTCCTGCATCAAAACCAGTTATTTCCTGATCTAAACTTTCTTTGTTTTCGTTTAAATCTTCAATGCTATTTACGTGGTCCATATAGCTTGGGACAACTAATCCAACTTTTGCGTTATCATACCAAGTTTCTTCCGAAAAGTTAACGGTGTCGTCATATTGTTTTACATATTCCGCATCTTGAATAGGTAACCAAATTTCAGGACTGATGTCCAGTTCATCATTTTCAAGTGAAGACATTTGTGTTGCAATATCTAATAAGTGTAAGTTGACTTCATAACCTTCTTCTTCTAAAATACTTTTCCACATATTTGTAACTGCAATATTTTCTTCCCAGCTGATTTGACCCACGTCGAGGCTTTCAGTATCATCATCTGCAGTGGATTCGTTCGATGTATCTCCGCTGCATGCGCTTAATAATAGAATAGAAATTGTTGTGATGATGAAAATGATCGATTGTTGTTTGGGAAACTTTAAAATAATATCTCTCCTTAATCTTTTGGGGGTGAATCTTTCGGTAAAAACTCAAAAATTTCTTCGGATTGAATACTGTGTACTAATTTTTCCAACCAATTATAGTAAACTTTGGACTGGTTTAATAATTCATAATCATCCCTCGCTTCCTCTTGTAAGCTATCAGAAACCTCCTCGTCATTAATAATTTCAAGCAGCGGTTTTTCCGCATGATGAATGGCTTCCATATTTGTTTTTACTTCTCGCTCCCACATTTGGCAGAAATAGGCCATAAAGGAATGAAAGAAATCTTTCTCCGCAGTATAGGTATGTTTTCTTGATCCACGTTGAAATTTCTTTTTTACCATTCCAATTTGTTGAAGATGACGTACATTTGTACTCATACTAGGTTTACTCATTCCAAGCTTTTCACGCATTTCATCCAAATTCATCTGATCCTCAAAATACATCGTGGCATATATTTTTCCAGCAGCTGGTGTTACACCATATAAATCCATTGTTTCGGATATTGCCTGAGTAACCTCATCCTTGGCATCTTCTAGTTGTTCCCTTGCCCTTTCATCATGGAGATTGTCCAATATAAAATCCTCCTATAGACCTGTGTTCATTTAGTTAAATTCTTTCTTAACAAGGTTAATGATAATGAAATAAATGCATTTGTCAAATGATCCTCTAATAGATAAAAGTGTCTATCCATTTGTCTAGAAGCGTTTGACAGGGTGAAATTTATTTGCTAGTATTAATTTTATTCAAAACGTTAAATTTTTTCTTAACAAAATTAACGTAAGTTAGGAGGAGATCATTTGAACACGAAGAAACAATACATCAATGGGGAATGGGTCCTTGCCCTCTCGAAAGAGACAAGAGAAATTATTAACCCATTTAACCAAGAAGTAATTGCTTATACTGCTGAAGGCAATGAAAAAGATGCTAAATTAGCCATTGATGCTGCTAGAAATGCTTTTGATCAAGGAGATTGGTCAACAACATCAGCGACGGAACGAGGAAATATCGTTGGTGATATTGCAGCCCTTATAAAAAGAGATAAGGAAGAATTAGCTAAATTAGAATCGCTTGATACTGGAAAAACAGTAGAAGAAAGCAGAGGTGATATGGAGGATATTGCTGGTGTGTTTCGTTATTATGCGGAAGCAGCAGATAAAGACGGTGGTGAAGTCATCGATTCTCCCACCCAAAATACCATTAGCAAAGTAATCAAAGAACCGGTCGGAGTCTGCGGACAAATTACGCCTTGGAATTATCCTTTATTGCAAGCTTCCTGGAAGTTAGCTCCTGCGCTTGCTGCGGGGAATACATTAATTATGAAACCTAGTGAAATTACCCCTTTAACAACTGTAAAAGTATTTGAACTGATGGAGGAAGCAGGTGTACCCAAAGGCGTCGTTAACCTTGTATTAGGAGCTGGAGCAACGGTTGGAGAAGAATTATCCATTAATGAAGATGTGGACTTGATTTCTTTTACCGGCGGCATAGAAACAGGGAAACGTATTATGCGATCGGCCAGTTCCAATGTAAAAAAATTAGCCTTAGAACTGGGTGGGAAAAATCCGAATGTCATCTTTGCGGATGCAGACTTTGATACTGCCGTTGATCAAGCAATGAATGCTGTATACTTTCATGCGGGACAAATTTGCTCAGCAGGCACACGGGTTATTGTGGAAGAAAGCATCCACGACGCGTTTGTTGAGAAATTAGTAGAGCGTGTCAAAAAGATTCGTTTAGGTAGCGGTTTTGAAGAAGACACCCAAATGGGGCCATTAATTTCGCAAGCGCATTTAGACAAAGTAACGGCCTATGTAGATGATGGTGTGAAAGAAGGCGCGAAAGTTGCTGTAGGTGGCTCTCGTCCGACTGATCCAGCGCTGCAAAATGGATTTTTCTATTTGCCGACCGTCTTGACAGGGTGTACAACAAATATGAGTGTGGTACAGCATGAAGGATTCGGTCCAGTAATTACAGTTGAAACATTTCGTAATGAAGAAGAAGCCATCCGTTTAGCCAATGATTCTATCTATGGCTTAGCTGGCGGTGTCTGGACGAAGGACATTGCAAAAGCAGAACGCTGTGTCGCTAAAATGCGAATGGGTACCGTTTGGATTAATGATGCGAATGTGTACTTCCCGCATGCTTCATGGGGCGGTTATAAACAATCAGGTATTGGTAGAGAACTAGGCAAACTGGGCTTGGAAGAATACCAAGAAACCAAGCATGTATATCATAATATTAAACCAGAGCCGATAAATTGGTTCTAAAAATATTTGGATAAAAATAAATACTAAAATCGATTTTTTGGAGGAATATATAATGAGTCTCAACATGAAAGTAGAACATATGCATGAATTTCACCAATTTGAATTACCAACTGCTATTAAGCATGGCATTGGTGCGATAAAACATGTAGGAGAAGAAGTAAAAAATTTAGGCGTTACAAAAGCTCTATTGGTCACAGACCCAGGAATTTATCAGGCAGGTGTCACTACACCGATTGAAGAATCTTTAAAAAATGCTGGGGTAGAATTTGTTCTATTTAACAAAGTAGAGCCCAATCCTCCCGTGCGTTTGATTGCAGAAGGATCCAAATTATATAAAGAGGAAGGCTGTAATGGTCTTGTGGCAGTAGGTGGAGGCAGCTCTATGGATACTGCCAAAGGGATTGGCGTAGAAGCTACCCATGAAGGAAGCGTATTGGATTACGAAGCAGCCGATGGGAAAAAACCATTAGAAAATCGTATCCCACCGTTAACAACGATTCCAACCACTGCTGGAACAGGTTCAGAAGTAACGCAATGGGCTGTTATTACGGATGAAGACAGAGAATTTAAATTTAATACAGGCGGACCATTAATTGCTGCTCATTTAACGATTATTGATCCAGAACTTCATATTTCGATGCCGCCACATGTAACGGCAATGACTGGAGTTGACGCTTTAGCTCATGCGATTGAATGTTATACTATGCATTTTGCTCAACCAGTAACGGATGCGGCAGCATTACTTGCAATGGAATATGTAGGAAAATATATTCGACGCGCTTATTCAGATGGACAAGATATTGAAGCACGCTATGGGATGTCCCAAGCTGCTATGTTAGGTGGATTAGCTTATGGTAGTGCATCAGCTGGAGCCGCCCATGCGATGTCACAAACCCTTGGTGGAATTATTCCCATAGCGCATGGTCAATGTGTGGCTGCTATGATGGGACCTGTTATGGAATATAACTGGAAAGGTCATCCAGCAAAATTTGCACGCATAGCGGCAGCTTTAGGCGTGAATACGTTTGATATGTCAGAAGATGAAGCAGCTAAAGCAGCTGTTAATGAAGTTTATCGAATGGTAGAAGATTTAGAAGTTCCTAGCTTAGAAGCGCAAGGAGTATCTCCAGATATGACCGACCGTCTGGCAAAAGAAGCTATGAAAGATCCACAAACTATCGGAAATCCAAGAGATCTCGATGAAGAAGGGTATAAATGGATTTATGGTCGTTGCTTCAATCAAATTGCTAAAACAGTATAATTCATTGATGAAAAGGGCCTCCAATTGCAAACAGATTGCAATTGGAGGTTCTTTGTATACTTTTTGTGTTGAAATCACTCGGCACGCAGGGCGATGGCGGCATCTTTTTTAGCAGCCATTCGTGCTGGAATGTGTCCGCCAATCATGGTCAAGATGGTGCTCACAACCACCAAAGTAAGAGCGTGCATTGGATTTAACTGAGCGACGTTTTCTAAATCAGTCAAATTTAGCAAAACTGTATTAATCGGGAAGGTTGCCAGATAAGCAATGAAGACACCTAGTGTACCCGAAGCGACCCCTAAGATGGCAGTCTCAGCGTCAAATACCCGCGTAATATCTTTTTTCCGTGCGCCTAAGGCTTTTAATACACCAATTTCTTTGGTTCGTTCCAAGACCGAAGTATAGGTGATGATGCCAATCATAATCATACTGGTAATTAGCGAAATCCCAGCAAAAGCCACTAAGACATAGGTAATAGCATCCATGATGCCGCCTGTCAACTCAGTCATCGTGCCAGCTAAATCGCTATAAACAATTTTATCTTCGTCGTCTTTTCCTTCATTATAAGCATCTAAATAATCCAATACTTGTTCTTTATCATCAAAATTATTGGGATAGATCATGACACTATAAGGAATTTCACTCGCGCCTAAAGCATCCAACAGGTTCTCTTTGGCGGTACCATCGATCTCCTCGCCCGTCATTACATTTTCATCGCTGTCTTCTTGGGCTTGAACGATATCCGATTCTTTATTATTATCGATCACTTTTTGCGCTAAGGCGTCACTATAGGCGATCCCCGGTGCCAAAAGGTCCATGGTAGAGGATTCTTTATTGCGAATCACGCCTGAAATGGTTATTTCTTCATTATCATCATTGTCATACACTTCGTCTAAATCTTGATTGGGAATGAAGTTTCCCGTAGGTAATTCTTCATAGAAAGCATCATTATAAGCTAATGTAATTGACGTTCCCACAATATCATCAAAAGAAACGTCGTCGCCATCTTCTAAATCAAAACCTAAATTATTTAATGCATTAATATTGGTTTCGTTATTTTCATCAACCACCAAGACGACATCGTTGGTATCTTCTGGATACGAACCTTCCAAAAGCCGATAGTTATCTTCTAAAAAGTTGCCCTGCGAATCGTCTAATTGCTTAGGAAAAGAAGAAACGCCAATGCCTGTTTGTGCTGCCATCATAGACATCATTGATTCGGCTTGCGATTCATCTTCAGCGCCATTGGAAAATTGGACGGTTTCAGGGTCGCCATCAATTTCCCGCAACAAATTCATATTTGCCAAGCGCGTGTAGCCAATATTATTACTTAACGCCGGATTGATATCATCGACATAATCGATAAAGTCTTGATCAATATCATTGGTTCGTTGCGCACGATCCTCATCACTGATTTTAGCGGTAACTTCATCGTCATCAGGAAATGTTCCTTCCTCGGAGCGTTGATCTTCAAAATTTTCCGGATCTTGTTCTGTTGTTTCGCGCGAGATCGTAATCGGAAATTGAGCCAACGTTTCAGATTGAGTCTGATCAATTTGCTTTTGAAAACCGGAAGATAAGGACAAAACAATAGCGATACTAATGATACCAATACTGGAAGCAAAAGCAGTTAAAAAGGTACGTCCTTTTTTAGTACGAATATTATTAAAAGATAAACGAAGCGCGGTGAGAAAGGTCATTTTCGTATGTTTTAAATCGAAAGGTTCTTTCTTTTTGCCCTCAACATGCGGGTTGGAGTCATCTGTCACTCGTCCGTCAGCAAAATTGATGATCCGATCAGCATATTGATGCGCGATATTCGCGTTATGGGTCACCATAATCACTAGTTTATCTTGGGCTACTTCTTGGATAAGGTTCATTATTTGAGCGCTGGTTTCCGAATCTAGTGCTCCTGTAGGTTCATCGCAAAGTAAAATATCGGGATCGTTGGCTAGTGCCCGGGCAATGGCCACTCGTTGCATTTGGCCACCGGATAATTGGCTAGGCTTTTTGTGAATATGTTCTTTTAAACCTACGCGTTCTAAAGCTTCTTCTGCTTTTTTTCGACGTTCTGCCTTTGAGACACCACTTAAGGTCATCCCTAATTCAACATTATCGATAATTCCTTGGTGTCCGATTAAGTTATAACTTTGAAAAATAAAACCAATGGAGTTATTACGGTAGGCATCCCAGTCTTTGTCTTTAAAATCTTTCGTTGATTTCCCATTGATGATCATATCGCCAGAATCATACTGGTCAAGACCACCAATAACATTTAAAAGGGTGGTTTTCCCAGAACCACTTTCACCGAGAATTGCAACAAATTCTTGTTGGCGCAAAGCCACCGAAACTCCGTCTAAGGCTTTGGTAATGGTATTTCCCACTTTATAATGTTTTTTTATATTTTTTAACTCGAGCATGTTCATTCTCCTTGCATTGGAAGTAATGAAAAATTGTTTTCATTTATTTTCAAAGCGTAGCATACCTTTTGCTACAATTCAATATTTACAGGCGTGAGCAGGGCTTCTTAAGCCTTTTTCAATAAATAGAGGGCACTTATTTTTGGGTATAAAAAAAGCAAAAAAGACAAGGCCCATATGTACTCAACCCTTGTCTTTTTCGCTTGAATAAAGGATAAAAATCCAATACACATTGCGAAGAATCTTCCCCAAAATCCTTCTAACCTAATTATAGCTGAAAGTAAGGGGATTTCACAACTAAAATACTTTGAGTAAACTATTTTTCCTTAATCAAAAGATTTATCGCTGTATTTCCGACGTTTTTAAGGAAAATTTTTCAAGCGAGTCGGTCGCATTTTGTTTTCTATATGTTAAAATGATTAAAATAATAAAAGAGTAAAGGAAGCGGTTTTAAATGAGCGATGGATATAATGTAGCAGTAGTCGGAGCAACAGGCGCTGTCGGAACAAAATTAATCGAGATGCTGGAACAAACAAATTTACCATTAAAAAAGGTAAAACTGCTTGCTTCTAAGCGATCCGCTGGCCGTAAACTCTTATTCAAAGGTGAAGGCCTTTTTGTCGAAGAACTTACTGCTGAATCGTTTGATGATGTGGATATTGCTTTTTTCAGCGCTGGAGGGAGTACTTCGCAACAATTTGCTTCTGAAGCAGTCAAACGCGGTACCGTGGTTATAGATAATACGAGTCAATTTCGGATGGATAAAGACACACCTTTAGTCGTCCCTGAAGTAAATAAAGAAGCGTTAAAAAAACATCAAGGAATCGTTGCAAATCCTAATTGTTCGACGATTCAGATGATGGTGGCACTTGAACCCATCAAAAAATTAGTAGGTATTGACCGTGTGATTGTGTCTACCTATCAAGCAGTTTCAGGAGCTGGCGCCCGAGCAGTCGAAGAAGTAAAACAACAAGCTAAAGAAACGCTAGATGGAGAACTTCCAGAGAATTTGACAACAGGCATTTTACCCGTAGCTAGCGATAAGAAACATTATCCGCAAGCCTTTAATGCCTTAGCGCAAATCGATGAATTTGCCGAAGAAGGTTATACCAAAGAAGAATGGAAAATGGTCAACGAAACTAAAAAAATTATGGCCGATAACCAAATTAAAATCTCGGCAACTTGTGTCCGTGTGCCTGTAATAACTAGCCATTCTGAATCCATTTATATAGAAACAAAAGAAGAAACCTCGGTAGCTCAGTTACGGGAAACTTTGGAAAAAGCAGATGGTGTCGTCGTAGAAGATGATCCGAGCCAACAAATTTATCCGCAAGCACTCAACAGCGTAGGCAAAAAAGATACCTTTGTGGGGAGAATTCGCCGTGATTTGGATATCGATAACGGCTACCATTTATGGGTAGTTTCTGATAACTTGTTAAAAGGAGCCGCTTGGAATTCTGTACAGATTGCAGAAACGCTACACGAAATGGACTTAGTACACGTGTGAAAGCGAAAAAATCTTTACATTACTTAGCGGATATGGTAGTATACTTCAGTGAGTAAATTACTCAACTATTACGATATTCCGCTGAGAGAAAGCCCTCAAGAGTATTTGGGAATAAGGAGAATGTAAAATGGATCCATTAATTCAAGAAATAACCAAGGACCAATTGCGTACGGATATCCCAGACTTTCGTCCCGGCGATACAGTCCGTGTGCACGCTAAAGTTGTCGAAGGTTCACGCGAACGTATCCAAGTTTTTGAAGGTGTAGTTATCAAACGCCGCGGCACTGGAATTAGTGCAACATACACTGTACGTAAAGTTTCAAGTGGTGTGGGCGTTGAACGTACTTTCCCCCTTCATACTCCGCGTGTGGACAGAATTGAAGTTATTCGCCAAGGACGTGTACGTCGTGCGAAATTGTACTACTTGCGTGACCTTCACGGAAAAGCAGCACGTATCCCAGAAAGACGCAGAAAGTAGATTTCTGGTTTATATGATTAAGACGCGAAAACCCTTGTTTAGCAAGGGTTTTTTGTTTGGAATTTTTGTCATTGGTAGGAAAGCTTAAATGGATTTTCCTGATATCGCTTGAAATTAAAAAAAGGCGCTTAAAAAAGCACCTTTTTGATTAACGATATAATTGGCTTGTTACTCTTTAATTAGATTTTCTGTTTAACTTTTTTTCCTGCTTTTTTACACCAAAGATTGTTCCAATTGTAAAAATACTACCTAGAAATACTGCTGTTATCAAGAAGACCTTAAATATACTTTTTAAAGCATTCATTGGTACTCTCCTTTGCTTGTGATTCCTAGTATTTACGAATATTATCTATTTTATTGTCTAGATGAATAGATGGCATAAATCGAAAGTATAATAGCTACGATAGAAAGCCAAAAAGCCCAGGTTGCCATACGGCGTCCCTCCTTTTAAAAAGTTACCAATTATAACGCTAGTTTCAGCGTAACTTATTCGCTTGTTTACTGTCAAACAATTGGGTGTTTTTCCAAGATAACGAGTTATAATGAGCCTTTTATATGTTAAAAAGTGTCTGTTCTTAATCGCTTGTTTAAGCTAAATGTTATATAAGTTATTGGTTCAAAATATTTTTTCTGAAGAGT
>JAKDZT010000241.1 GCA_030462125.1 Tetragenococcus sp. | reverse complement strand
TATTAGTTTTAGTTATTGTAAATGTTATTATGCTCGTGTGGAAAAAGACAGATACGCTAGATGTTGATATATTCGACGTTTGGCATTTGGCTTTTGTGGGTTTGTTTGCCATTTGGAGCGGTGCCAATTTATTGATCGCTACAGTATTGGTCATTTTCATCGGAGTTTTAAAAATTATCAATTCCGATCTGATGAAACCCACCTTTAACGATTTATTAGATGCGCCGGAAAATAACCCCATGACAACAACACACATGAATTATATGATGAATCCCATTATTATGGTATTCGATAAAATTTTTGACAAGATCTTCCCCTGGTTAGACAAATACGATTTTGATGCGGCTAAATTAAACAATAAAGTGGGCTTTTGGGGTTCCAAGTTTGCCATAGGTATTTACCTAGGTATATTCGTAGGTTTGCTTGCCGGACAAAATCCTACTGAAATCTTTGAATTATCCTTCACTGCCGCTGTGAGTTTAGAATTATTTTCCCTTATTGGACAATGGTTTATTGATTCTATTGAACCACTTTCCCAAGGGATTACCGATTTTGCCTCCAAACGCCTAAAAGGACGGACATTAAATATCGGACTTGACTGGCCTTTCTTAGCTGGGCGTGCGGAAATTTGGGCAGCAGCTAATATCTTAGCTCCGATCATGTTATTAGAAGCAGTCGTATTACCAGGCAATTATCTATTACCATTAGGCGGAATTATTGCCATGGGTGTTACCCCGGCATTACTAGTAGTTACCCGAGGGAGAATCATTCGTATGATTGTCATCGGAGCCATTGAATTGCCTGTGTTCTTATGGGCTGGTACCTTGGTTGCTCCATTTGTTACCAATATGGCTAAAAATATTGGGGCTTTTCCCGAAGGTGTCGCAGCTAACCAATTAATCTCTCAAACAACCATGGAAGGTCCCATGGAAAAATTCTTAGGTTACCTCGTAGGTAACGCTTCGCAAGGAGAAATCGAATTTATCATTTATGCAATCCTTGCTCTTGTTGCTTATCTATTGATATTTATGTGGTATCGCCATGAAATGAACAAACGTAATGCTGCTTATGCAGCTGAAAAAGAAACAGAAGGCTAAGTAAGTATCTTTTATGTAAAACTCGCTAATTCTAGCCATTGTTGCTAAAGTTAGCGAGTTTTATTTCTTACTAATTTAAACAATGACTTCGACTTCTTTTTCCACTTTCTGATAAGTATCATAATCATCCTGATTCATTACCACTGCTGTAACATCACGTAAGGTATAATAAGTATAAAAATCTTCTTTTTCTACTTTTGAAGAATCAAGTAATAAATAGCGCTCCATAGAGTTATCTAAGGCGATTGTTTGCGTCTGACCTTCTTCAATAGTTGCAGTCATAATCTCGTTTCCCTTAACCGCATTAGAACTAAAAAAAGAACGATGAAAGTGCATATCCTGCAGCGCTTTATTGGTTATATCACCGAAAAAAGCTTTTGTTTTTTGTCGCATCTCGCCGCCTACTAAATAAACTTTGATATTTCCTCTTTTTTTACTTAATGTCTGGAATACAGGTAAGCAATTAGTCACCACGCGTAAATTATTAAAATCCATAATTTCAGCTAACAGCTCAATTGTCGTTCCAGGACCTAAATAAATGGTTTCATCTTCTTGTATCAACTTCACTGCTTTTTGAGCAATTTCGCGCTTTTCACTTTTATTGATAATCTGTTTATCCGCATGCGATAGTTCTTCAGGTCGATACACATTTAATGTCTGGGCGCCCCCATGCACTCGTTTTAAGCGACCCGCTTTTTCTAACTCGGTTAGATCGCGACGTACAGTCATATCCGAGACACCAAGTCTATCTACGATGTCGTTTACTTTGATCGCCCTTTTTTGATCTACTAAATCAACAATTGCATCGAAACGTTCTTCTTTTAACATTACCTTACCCCTATCTATTTTTTCTTTTACCTATATTCTACAAAAACAAACAAAGATTTAAAACAAAAATAAACATCTTTAGAGGAAACTTATGTAATTATTGACAAATAACTCTCCATTGCATACTATACTAGAAAAGCATAGCGAAGGAGTATTGCAATGACGATAAGAACTTTACAAGAAACGGACAATAAACAACTAGCTCAGCTGATTAAAAATTCCTTGTCTTCGGTCGGTTTAGACAAACCCGGAACCGCTTATTTTGACCCTCAATTACCACATTTATCTTTTTACTATGAACAATTCCCTAATGCCCATTATTGGGTTATTGATCATCAGAATAAGATCATTGGTGGTGTCGGCATCGCACCACTAGAAGAGATACCTAGAGTTTGCGAGTTACAAAAACTTTATGTGGAAAGTCATTTCCAAGGTCAAGGCTTTTCAAAAAAATTAATGGATGTCGCCTTAGAATACGCAGCCAAACACTATGAAGGATGTTATCTTGAGACTCACACGACTTTAACCAACGCCTGGCATCTATATGAAAAATACGGATTTGACCGCTTAAACCAACCTCTAATTGATAGCGAACATAGTGCCATGGATCTCTGGTATTATAAAAGATTAATTTAATACGCTTTTGTCAGCAGATGATGAACACCCCCAAGAAAGAAAACTCTTGGGGGTGTTCCTGTTTACTCTCCCTCTTTTCATTTCTAGGGAAAATATAGAAGTAAAAGACAAATCTGGTAATAATTGCAGGGAGTGAAGAGATTAAATTGTTACGAGTAAACTATGTTTTCAAAAATTCTGCAGTACCTTGCTGAAGGAAGTACTGAGGTAAAAACTATTCTAAATGATCTGACAATCATAGTTATTGCAAAAATGAGAATATAACTAATAACTCCATATTTGATACTTAATTTTAAATCCTTAAAACTATTTTGTGTTACTATTCACAGTCAAAAAATCGATAAGATGAAAAAAGACGTTCTTGGTTGT
>JAKDZT010000240.1 GCA_030462125.1 Tetragenococcus sp. | reverse complement strand
AAACAAAAGGAGTTCTTTTTGTATAAGAAGATAAGAAGTCAAGTCTATAATTTTTTCAGCTCAAGAGCTGACGAAACCGTTGTTTAGTATCGTTTTACATGTGCGAAACTTGAGTCAATAACTTCAAACAAATTTTTTCTGAAGTATGTTTCGGTTAATTTATCCATTTCCAACGCTCCTTTGTAAGTCTAATATATAGTACGTTGTTTATGTTTTATAACTTGGTAAGTATATGGAAAATGAAGGGTCACGAAATTCTTTTTTCCATTTAATTATACCAAAAGGAAAGCGATTGCAAAAGGCCATAACCCATGTTATAATTTTGAAGTATTATAGGCCTATATTTTACAAATTACTTTTTAATTGCTCTTATTATTTATTTCTAGGAAAGAAGGAATATTCTTATGCCAAATAATAACAACTCTGAGGAAGGTTTTGTCGAAAAACACTTAATGCCAATTGCTGTAAAACTTAGTGTTTTTAAACCTTTAGTTGCGATACGTGATGGTATTATTGTTGCTATGCCGTTAATCATTATTGGTTCATTATTTCTAATTTTGGCTAGTTTTCCAGTTGAGGCGTGGACAGATTGGTTAGAAAATACTGGAATTAATGGTGTTTCTGTTGCTGACGTTTTTACTAAAATTACCAATGGTTCTTTTGGGCTTTTAGGGGTGATAGGTTGTTTCGGAGTAGCTTCTAGTTATTCTGAACAACATAAAACAGATGGGAAGTCTGCCGGTGTAATCGCAGTAGCAGCTTTTTTTGTGGTGACTCCTAGTATTTTTACCGGAGGAGATGAACCTTTAGAAGGTATGCCTTATGATTATCTAGGAAGCCAAGGGCTATTTATTGCGATTATTATAGGGCTTATTACAGGTGGGATCTTTCAATGGTTCATTAATCATGATATTCGGATAAAAATGCCAGAAGCTGTTCCACCTGCAGTTTCTTCTAGTTTTAGTGCATTAATTCCAGGAGCTGTGGTTATTTCCTTGTTTGGTGCGATATACGCACTTTTTGCTTGGGCTGACTGGGGAAATATCCATGAATTGATTATGAATGTATTATCAGGACCGTTGGGTTTACTGGCTGATACGCTTGCTGGCACAATAATCGCGGTAATGCTTAATAGTCTTTTTTGGTTTGTTGGAATTCATGGCGCTAATGTTATAAATAATATTATTTTACCCGTTTGGTTGATGAATACAGATACGAATCGCCAACTATTTGCAGAGGGAAATTTAGACATTGAGCATGGGCATATCATTACTCAGCCATTTATCGATAACTTTGTATTCATGGGTGGCGGTGGAGCTACGTTAGGACTTGTAATTGCGGTGGCTATCTTAGTTGCGATGAGAAAAGCCAGCAAGCAAATGAAAACATTAGCGCCATTAACTGTTACCCCAGGAATATTTAATATTAACGAACCAACGATGTTTGGTATGCCCATAGTTTTAAATATGAGCTTGGTTATACCGTTTATTTTAGCACCAGTAGTTAATGCTATTATGACTTATACAGCTATGTCTTTAGAATTAGTACCTCTTTCTACTGGAGCAGTAGTACCTTGGACAATGCCACCGATTCTTTCAGGCTTTTTAGCAACCAGCAGTATTGCAGGTTCTGTCTTACAAGGTATTAATTTAATTATTGACATTCTAATCTATCTACCGTTTGTTTCAACATTTAATAAACAATTGTGTTTAGAAGAAGCAGGGGAACTTACGGAATAAAAGTTAAGGGGGAAAATAAATGGTAAAAAGACTAATTAGCGCAGATACTAGCGATGTAATGCAAATGAACGGGGCGGATTTAAAACAAAGCATAAGAGCTAGCGAGGGTCGTGTAATTGCTAGTGAAAATGTGGTTGTTCATGAAACAATTGATGGTTTGACAACTTCAGAGCTTGCGGCAGCATTTGGAGCTGATTTGATTTTATTGAATGCTTTAGATGTACTTAATCCTGTGATATTAGGATTGTATCCAGGTGAAGAAACGTTAGCTACTGCTAAACCACATCATGACAAAAAAAGCATTCATCGGTTACAAGAATTAGTAGGGCGTCCGGTTGGGGTGAACCTTGAGCCGGTTGATCCAGATGCTAAAATGGCAGAAGACCGCTTGGAAATTCCGCAAGGGCGTAGAGCAAGTGCTGAAACCTTAAAAGAAGCTGAACAATTAGGATTTAACTTTATTGTTTTAACAGGGAACCCTGGTACAGGAGTAACTAATGCGCAAATCGCTAAAAATGTTTCGGTTGCTAAAGAAAACTTTAGTGGGTTGATTATAGCTGGTAAGATGCATGGTGCTGGGGTCGACGAGCCAGTGGTTAGTAAAGAAGCTGCAGCAGAATTTTTAGATGCTGGCGCTGATGTGCTTCTTGTTCCTGCTGTGGGCACAGTACCAGATTTAGATGAAGCAGAATTAAAAGAAGTTGTGGAGTTAGCTCATAACCATAACGGCTTAGTAATGAGCACAATTGGAACTAGTCAAGAAGGCAGTGGAGCAGGCTTTCTTGAAAATATTGCTATCCGCAATAAGATATGCGGAGTTGACATTCAACATATTGGTGACGCTGCCTGGGGTATTCAATCACCATTTGAAAATGTCTATCCTTTGAGTAAAGCGATTCGTGGAGAACGACATACAATTCAACGAATGGCACGATCGATTAATCGTTAGATACTAAAACTTACGAGACAAAAAAGTTGGTTACTGTGAAGTCAATTCATGGTAGCCAACTTTTTTATATAGGATAAGTTAAATTAGCTCACTACTTTTTGAAACTAATGCGCTTAAAGTAAATTAGCCTCATTACTTTTCAAATCTACTGAGCTTAATTGCAAATAGCCTCATTATTTTTATATTCTTATGTGCTTATTCAGCAAAAAATCCCAGTTTTTGTGATAAAAAGTGCAGTTAACCCCACTACTTT
>JAKDZT010000239.1 GCA_030462125.1 Tetragenococcus sp. | reverse complement strand
TCTATTGAAGTTAGGGGTGATTGGATTATGACTGCAGAAAAAAAGGAAATGCAAAGTGTGACTATTCGTATTCCTAAAACTTTGTATGCCGAATATAAAAAAGCGCTGTTAACACAAGGGAAAATTGTTACTTATGACGTGCGAAATTACATGGCTGAAGTTGTCGAAAAGCAAACGAAAGGACAGAAACAAGCATAAAAAAAGAGCGCACCCGTCGAAAGCTCGCTCGTTAATTGCTTGTTCTGATACGGTGATTTTAACATTATGGCTAAAGATAAGGCAAGGTACTTCACTTTTTTGTTATATCCGGAAAGCATTCCTGCTGATTGGAAACAGCGCTTAGAGCTAATTGGTGTTCCAATTGCGATTAGCCCTTTGCATGATAAAGATAAAAGCAGTGCTAAGGGACAAATATATAAAAAAGCCCATTATCACGTAATTTATGTGGCGAAGAATCCTGTTACTGCGGATAGCGTTAGAAAGAGAATTCAAAGAGCTTTGGGTGTCCAAAGCGTTGCTAAAGTTCAGATAGTCGTTCAAAGCATGGATAATATATATTTATATTTAACACACGAATCTAAAGACGCTGTTGAAAAGAAAAAGCATAAATACAGCAAGCATGATATTGCTTTGCTAAACAATTTTGACATTGATCGCTATATTACGCTTGATGTTGAAGACAAAGACGATATGCTGAATGATGTTTGCGATTTGATTGATGATCATAATTTGGCGAATATGCGTGAACTGAGGCGCTTTTTAAAGGCTCATGGTTCGGAATATGGCATGCCTAGTATTAAGGTCGTCAATTCGGTTTTACGTGCTCATACTGGACTGATAAGACTATATTTTGATGCTGTTTATCAGGAGCGCAAGTATGGCAGAGGAGACATAGACAAAGAAACTGGCGAGATACAAGATTGATTAGTGAATAAAAAGTGGGTGCTCAATTCGAGCACCTTTTTTTGTTGTCGGCTAGCCGACTTCTGATACAGGAAATTTAGCACAAACACCATCAATTTTAATTGTGGTGTGTAAGTGCGCATTGCTTTAAAAATAGCAATGCAAAAATCAAAAGAAAATGCTAAAGGCGCACTTACACTCCACCAAAAATTAGTGGAGGCTTTGTGCTTAAAATCTGTCTCAGAATTTGCCTTCGGCAACAACTAAAAACCAAAAAAAACTAACCAAAATCAATTTGATCTAACATGGTTTCGGTACTTGCTCGGTCCAAGCCTAAATAGGCTAGAGTCATCGCTTCACTTGAATGATTTAATAAGTGCATGACCAAACCAATATTATAATTAGATTGCGTGTAAACTCGATAAGCCCCAGTTTTGCGCATAGTGTGGGTACCAAGGTAATTAATATTTAAAAGATCGCCGACTTTGCTCATGATTTTATAGAACTGCTTTTCTGTAATGTGCCGTTCTGGGTGTTGAATGGACGGAAAGAGCCATTCAGATTCTAGTTTATGATCAAGCAGCCATTGACGATACAATAAAAGCTCTGTTTGAACTGGTTTAAGGTACAAGGTATTAGGCTTACCAGTTTTTCGATCATGAATGAACGCATTTTGTTTAATGAAGCCTTCCGGATTAAAGATATCTGCTTGTTTTAGGCACATAACGTCACTTATCAGGAGCGAAAAACTAAGAATCATCAGAGAAATTGAATTTAAAAAGATCTGTAATAGGAGTATTCAGGACCCACGCAATTTTAAATCCTAGTTCTAGCGAAGGAACATATTGAGCATTTTCTAACCGTCCGATAGTTTCACGACGAACACCAGTAAAATCACTTAATTCAGCCTGAGTAAGTTTTTTAGCTACGCGGTACTGTTTAACGTTACATGTAAATTTAACCAAAATTATCCCCTCACATCCAATTGATAAGTGAGCAGTGCCCATAAATCAAAACTAAGGGCAAAGGCTAAGGCAAAGATTATTAAAGCTAATTGGTAAAGCAGTTCAGCTTTTAAAGCTAAATAACTAATTGCAAGTAAGATAACAAACCCTAAAGCAAAAGTAAGACCGAAGGCACGCACAGCAGCTTTGCCTTTATTAGCGGCTAAACGTTCATCTTCCTGTCCTAATTTAAACCACCAATAATACTGAAATCCACCAAAGAAAGCAAAGAAAAGGTAGAAAGCAGGAGAGTGGTTTAATCCTAACAAGCCAAGAAAACCCAGAAAACCAACAACCCAGCTGAAACGACCTAAGTGTTTATAGTTCATGATGATTCACTCCTTTATGTGATGTATTTATATCTTTATGATACAAATACATCACATAAAAAGCAAGTTATTTCTAGTGATTTAACATAATTGCAATGACTCTTAGTAGCGTAGCTTTACCAACTTGAAAAATTGTATAGTTACGCTGGCCAGCTCCCTCGGACTTTAACTGTTTTGATTGTTGGCCTTAAATGGCTCTAATTTGCTCTCTAAGCCATTTTAGCTGTTGAATGCATAATTAGCTGTCTGTCAACGGTAAATCGACGTAGAACGGTTTTTAGCCGTTCTAGGAGGCTTTAAGGAGTTGACAGACTCACTAGACTAAGACACTTTTGCGCATGCAAAGAAAAGCACCCCTGCTTTTTTTGCCTGCCTCACGGCGAGTGCGGGGTGAGTTTGAGCGGGAGCACCCGCTCATTTATGGGGTCAAGCTGACACAGCTTGCAGGTTTGGGCAGCGCCCATGGTTTTATTCGTGTGGGATATAAATTTGAAAATCAGGGGGCGAGGGAGCGAATTTTGCGACCGTACTACGACCCCCCTTTTAAGTGCCGAGTGCCAAAATTGAATTTTAGGTGGTCTTAGCCTTACTCTCCCAAGGTGTTAAGTCACTTTATTTTTGAGCGACATTTCGGCGACATTTTCGAGGAAAATGGGCAAATTTGTAATGCTTTACTAATTCTATGTAATGCTTTACTAATTCTATGTAATGCTTTAC
>JAKDZT010000238.1 GCA_030462125.1 Tetragenococcus sp. | reverse complement strand
TTAGAAAAAAGTTAAAATCTGAATATTCTGATTATATTAATGCACCACTAGTGAGTTGCATTAAAAAAAATAGATGAATTGTAATATTGGAGGTAGTTTATGTTAACAATTCAAGAACTTAAGAATGATTCAATATCAATTGATGACGCGAAAAAAATCTATTTCAACTCTTTTCCTGAAAAAGAACAATTGCCATTTAGCATATTAAAAGATAATGTTGAATTGGGAAAAGCTAGTTTTTCAGGTCTTTTTTCCGATTCACAACTTGTTGGCATTGTTTATTACACAAGATATGAAAACTTAGTATATATCTTTTATTTTGCGATAGACGCGATGATTCAATCTAAAGGTTATGGCAGAGAAGCTATGAAAACAATAAGAAATTATTTTGCTAATGATAAAATCATTTTACTAGTTGAAGAAATCCGTGATGACGCGGAAAATAACGAGCAAAGAAAAAGTCGGAAGAGATTTTATTTGAGAAACGGTTTTGTCGGTAGTGGTAAAATTATGACAGAAGGCGGCGTGAGATATGAAATGCTGCATTCGGATAATGCCGACGTTTCCACAGAAGAATATAAAAAAGTGACGGATTATTTCTTTAAAGATAGTTTTTATTTTGATAGAGATAATGAAAATGCAGTATAAAACAAAAATGCGTTAGAATTCCAATATAAGACGGAGTTCCTAACGTATTTTTTTATTACTTGAAAAAAAATAGTAATCGGTTTATTATATAATTAAGGAATAAAAACACATTATGGTTGGTAGTCCATAAGCATTTCATTTATGTCAGTAACCTACCCCCTCGGGTTGTCCATTTCCTTGAAGTTTAAAAGAGGAGGGGATTGTTTGAAGCTAACAATTTATTTTGATGGTCGTTTTTGGTGTGGGTTAATTGAGTATGAAAGCATTCAGGGAGATTATAGAGCTTGTAAATATGTATTTGGGCCAGAACCAAAGGATAAGGAGTTGGAGCATTTTATTTATTTCAAATTACAAAAATTTATGAATAAAAATGATAAATACTTCAATAACATGATTTTGTCTAATGAAACAAATAATATAGATAAGAAAATCAATCCGAAGAAAATGCAGCGAAAGATAAATAAAGAAAAAAGAAAGCCTGTAATGTCAACAAAAGCTCAGTTAACAATAACTAAATCTAGGGAGCAGGCGAAAAAAGGCAGGAAACAACAAAAAAAATTGCATAAGCAATGCTCAAAAAAGGAGAAGTTTGATTTGAAGCAAAAGAAGAAATTAGAAAAGAAGAAAGGACATTAGTCATTAAGCACCTTTCAGGTAAATAAACTTTAAAAACCCGTTATAAAATTTGATATCTATATTTTTTAATCATCCTAGCAGTGCAAAAAAGAAGAGCTGATAACATCTTTAGCAAAAAACACTCGGAAATTTGTAACAGAGAAGCTTGGCAACCAATATCAGAGCCACTTGTGAAAGGACATCTTTAAGCTTTTTTATTTAGATTCATTTTTTTGATCCTTGTATTGTTTAGCGACTATTATTACTCTTATAATCGCAGATATGAAAAATAATAAGGCAGCAATTTTTGCGAGAATGCGATCTTCTGAATTTATCCAAATAAAAACTGCAGCGATTAAAGCTAATAAAGCTGAATAACTGATAGGCAATTTAAAGAGTTGTAATTTTCCTTTTTTCAATGCTATGTCTCCTTTTTAAAATCTATATTTGCAACAAATAGAAACTATTTGTTATTTTAATAAAAAAGGGTAGGTTTTCTTCCATGAAATATTTTAAATCGGAAAAAAGTTTTTGGCTTTATAACGCTGGGCTAGCTTTATTAGGATTTGTTCTTCTTTTATTGAAGTCATTTCTTGATTGGAACTTCTTCACTTTTTTGTTAGTAGCTATTATTGTTATAGGCCTGTTTAGTTTCCGTCCTATTTTTTACCAAGTAAAATTGATGAAAAGAGGAAATCATTAGGGTGGCAACAATGATTTTGTAATAATTATATAAAAAATTGGGAAATTCTAAGGGAATTGGGATTTCCCAATTTTTTTACGTTAATATGATAGGTTCAAAATTACGTTATTGAAACCAAGTCATTGAAGACAAGGCAGTATCAATGTTTTTATCGGGAGCCTGCAATTCAGTGTATAGAGAAAGTCCTTTCTGTGATAGGTCTTGAGTAAGAGCTAATTTTTTAAATTGCTTTTTTACATCTTTTAAAACAGCTTGTTCTTTTTCTCCTTTATCAAGTTGAGTAATTGCAGCATTTAAAATACCTTGTTCAACGGGTTGTTCCAAATGAATCGATGCTAATTTTGTTCGTAGCGAGTGATTTTTTTGCGAGAATGATTTCATAAAAAGCTCCTTTATTAACGGATATTTAAATAAAGTAAGATGATATCTGGCGTCAAAAGTTATAGTTTAATTGTAATTGCTAAGCTTTCGTTTTTCAAATCTATGGGATTTGTAGTATTTGCCTATTGTAATAGTACGTTGGGGTAAATGAACGAATTTTTAAATAAGAACATTATTTTGGCATTCATATGAGACTATTGTTTACCAGTCCTATAGCTTCGGTAAAGTCATGTGGCTATTTCTTTTTTTACAAACATGTTATATTTATTTAGTGAAAATACGCAACACGATCGTATTTTGCAAGAACGTTTTAATGAGAACTTAACCTTTTATCGAGATAGCCCTTTTCGCTGGCAATCGTGAATAAAAAACGTTCTAAACAAACAGCTGATTTGGTGACACTTGAGCATGAAAAAGAAAGTATTGAATTTGCGCTAAGGAAACTACAAGTTCTTTAAAAAAACTAGGAGGAAACCAATGATTAAAGCAATCGCAGTAGATATGGATGGAACATTTTTAAATTCGAGTGGTGATTTAGAAATGCTGGCATGAGCGAATGAAAGTTATGCTATGAAAAACGGCAGTAAAGAGGTATTGAAAACAGCA
>JAKDZT010000042.1 GCA_030462125.1 Tetragenococcus sp. | reverse complement strand
TAAATCATCTAATGGTCATGACAGATCCAATTGCAGATTTTCTAACACGTATCCGCAATGCCAATATGGCAAAGCACGATGTTTTAGAAGTTCCTGCTTCAAAAATAAAGCACGACATTGCTGAAATCCTTAAAAATGAAGGTTTTGTTCGTAATGTTGAATACATCGAAGATGACAAACAAGGCGTGATCCGTGTATTCCTTAAATATGGGAAAAATGGTGAGCGTGTGATCACCAACTTGAAACGTATCTCTAAGCCAGGATTGCGTGCTTATGTCAAAGCTGACGAAGTACCCAAAGTATTGAATGGTTTAGGAATTGCAGTCGTCTCAACTTCTGACGGTGTGATCACTGATAAAGAAGCTAGAGCCAAAAATGTCGGCGGCGAAGTTGTCGCTTATGTATGGTAATTTAATAAATACACAAGGAGGTGTCTTTTCGTGAGTCGTATTGGGAATAAAGTTGTCGTTTTACCCGAAAACGTAGAGGTAAAATTTGATGGTAATGATGTAACAGTTAAAGGACCCAACGGGGAATTAACGCGCGCATTTTCTCCAGATATTAAATTTAATATCGACGAAAATGAAGTAACATTTACCCGACCAAATGAAAGCCAAAAGATGAAAACAATTCACGGGACAACCCGAGCAAACTTTAATAATATGATTGTAGGCGTATCTGAAGGCTTCCAGAAATCATTGGAACTTGTGGGTGTTGGCTATCGTGCTCAGTTGCAAGGAACAAAACTTGTCTTGAATGTCGGCTATTCACAACCAGTCGAAGTGGAAACACCTGCAGGCATTACAATTGAAGTTCCAGCTAATAACCAAATTACAATTAAAGGTTCTAACAAAGAACTTGTAGGTAAAGTAGCTGCTAAAATTCGTAGTATTCGTATGCCAGAACCTTATAAAGGCAAAGGGATTCGCTATGCTGGTGAACGTGTACGCAGTAAAGAAGGTAAAACAGGGAAATAAGCAAGTCCGTAAAGAAGTAAGACAAAGCGCGGCTTAGACGAAGAAAAAGTAAAGAGGTGACAATTGTGATTACAAAACCAGACAAAAATAAAACACGTCAAAAAAGACATCAACGTGTGAGAAATAAAATTTCTGGTACTGCTGAGTGCCCACGCTTGAACGTTTTCCGTTCGAATAAAAACATCTACGCGCAAGTAATTGATGACGTAGCGGGTGTGACGCTAGCAAGTGCCTCTACCTTGGATAAAAATATTTCAGGTGGAACAAAAACTGAGCAAGCAGAAACAGTCGGTAAATTAGTTGCTGACCGTGCATCAGAAAAAGGTATTAAAGAAGTAGTCTTTGACCGTGGTGGATACCTTTACCATGGCCGTGTAGCAGCTTTAGCAAGTGCTGCTCGCGAAAATGGACTAGAGTTTTAAAAAAAGGAGGAAAACCATTCATGGCTCATATTGACCCAAGTAATTTGGAAATAGAAGACCGCGTTGTTGCGATTAATCGTGTATCCAAAGTTGTAAAAGGCGGTCGACGTATGCGTTTTGCAGCATTGGTTGTTGTCGGTGATAAAAACGGACATGTAGGACTTGGTACTGGTAAAGCACAAGAAGTACCAGAAGCCATCCGTAAAGCTGTAGAAAACGGGAAGAAAAACTTAGTTGAAGTACCAATGGTTGGTTCAACGATCCCACATAAAGTCATTGGCACATACAGCGGTGGACACATTTTGTTGAAACCAGCTGAAGCTGGTGCTGGAGTTGCCGCAGGCGGGCCTGTTCGTGCCGTGTTGGAGCTTAGTGGTGTAGCTGATGTCACATCAAAATCTCTAGGTTCAAACACACCGATCAATGTTGTTCGTGCAACAATTAAAGGATTAACCGAATTACAACGCGCTGAAGAAGTAGCTGAACTTCGTGGTAAATCTGTAGAAGAAATTATTGGTTAGGAGGACAATTCTAATGGCTGAATTAAAAATTACATTAAGACGCAGTGTTATTGGACGTCCTCAAAATCAACGTGATACAGTAAAAGCGTTAGGACTAAACAAAATAAACAGCACTGCTGTACGACCTGCTAACGATGCGATTAAAGGTATGATCTCAACCGTTGCGCACTTAGTAGAAGTAGAAGAACTGTAATACTGATTTGATAGATCGATTTTGATTAAGGAGGTGCCAAACACATGAAACTTCATGAACTAGAATCTACAAAAGGATCACGTCATGTACGTAACCGCGTCGGTCGCGGTTCATCATCCGGTAACGGTAAGACTTCAGGACGTGGTCAAAAAGGACAAAAAGCTCGTTCAGGTGGTGGAACTCGTCTTGGTTTTGAAGGTGGGCAAACAGAATTATTCCGCCGTTTACCAAAACGTGGTTTTACCAATGTTAATCGCAAAGAATATGCGATTATTAATCTTGACCTTTTGAACAACTTTGAAGATGGAACTGAAGTTACCCCTGCTGTTTTAGCTGAAGCTGGATTTGTAAAAAATCAAAAAGCTGGCATTAAAGTGTTGGGTAATGGTGAATTAACCAAAAAATTAACTGTTAAAGCAGCGAAGTTTTCTAAAGCAGCACAAGAAGCTATTGAAGCTGCTGGTGGGTCAATTGAGGTGATCTGATGTTAAAACTTTTAAAGGACGCTTTTAAAGTCAAGGATATTAGATCAAGGATCTTGTTTACAATATTTATTCTGTTTATTTTTCGTATTGGAACGCATGTTACCGTTCCAGGGGTAGATGCGGCCGAACTACAAAATATTTCGGAGTTGCCATTTATGAATATGTTGGACTTAGTAAGTGGTAGTGCGATGCAGCGTTTCTCCGTCTTTTCGATGGGGGTTTCGCCTTACATTACTGCTTCGATTATTGTTCAACTAATGCAGATGGATATTGTCCCTAAATTCGTTGAATGGTCGAAACAAGGGGAAGTGGGACGTAAAAAGTTGAACCAAGCGACGCGTTATATTACTTTAGTGTTAGGTTTTTTACAGTCTATTGCATTAACAGCTGGGTTCCAAGTTTTTACGCAATTTGGCTTTGTGCCAAATCCTTCCATTTCAACTTATGTTATCATTGGTATCATTTTAACCACAGGTACGATGTTTATTACTTGGTTAGGTGAATTAATTACCGAAAAAGGGATCGGAAATGGCGTGTCTATGATCATCTTTGCGGGGATTATTTCTCGCTTACCAGTCTCAGCTAGAGAAATCGTTGATGACTATTTTATTAACATTAATCAGGATGATCTTTGGAAATCCATTTTATTTGTGGTTGTTTTGGTTGTAGCTGCGTTAGTAGTTATAACGATCGTTACTTTCTTCCAACAAGCGGAAAGAAAGATACCAATCCAATATACGAAACGTGTGGCAGGAGCTCCAACAAGCAGTTATCTTCCTTTGAAAGTTAATGCTGCCGGCGTTATTCCAGTTATCTTTGCTAGTTCCTTGATCACAACACCTAATGCGATCTTTCAAGCTTTTGGATCTGCCAGGGGAGAAACTTGGTTTGATGTGGTCCAAATGCTTTTCGATTACAATACGGTGCCTGGCGCTATTTTATACGGTGTATTGATCGTTGGCTTTACTTTCTTTTATGCTTTTGTTCAAGTGAATCCGGAAAAATTAGCGGAAAACTTGCAAAAACAAGGAAGCTATATTCCAAGTGTGCGTCCGGGAAAAGGGACTGAAGAGTTCGTCTCAAAATTATTGATGCGTTTAAGCACAGTAGGATCGATCTTTTTAGGAGCAGTTGCATTGTTGCCAATTATAGCGTCTATGGTATGGGATCTGCCGGAATCGATTGGTTTAGGCGGAACAAGTTTACTAATCGTAATTAGTGTGGCTCTTGAAACTGCCAAACAAATAGAAGGCTTGATGCTGAAACGTCAGTATACAGGTTTCATAAATTAGAGTTTTATGTGGTGTTGGGGTATTCCTCAACACTGGCAAAAACTTGCAGGAGGAATAGAAATGAACCTCGTTTTAATGGGACTCCCTGGTGCTGGAAAAGGGACTCAAGCAGAAAAAATTATTGCTGAATATAATATCCCACAAATTTCAACGGGAGATATGTTCAGACAAGCGATCGCAAAACAAACAGATCTTGGTTTAGAAGCAAAGTCTTATATGGATAAAGGTGAACTCGTGCCTGATGAAGTGACTAACGGGATTGTAAAAGAACGTTTGGCTGAATCAGATACCGAGGACGGTTTTTTATTAGACGGTTTCCCTCGTACTTTGGATCAAGCCGAAGCACTAGATGCAATGATGCAGGATTTGGGAAAACAACTTGATTCTGTCATTGAAATTCAAGTGCCAGAAGAAGTACTAGTTGAACGTTTATCAGGACGTTATATTTGCCGCAACTGCGGTGCAACATATCATAAGGTATTTAATCCAACGAAAGTTGAAGGTACTTGTGACCGTTGTGGCGGACATGATTTTTACCAACGAGAAGATGACAAACCAGAAACTGTTAGAAATCGTTTGGCGGTTAATGTGGAAAACAGTAAACCTATTTTAGCTTACTATGATAAAAAAGGCTTGCTATCCTCAATTGACGGTAATCGTGAGATTAATGAAGTTTTTGCGGAAATTAAACAAATTCTAGCGAAGTAGTTCGTACCCTTTTTCGCGCTATGATAACTTTTGCTTGTAAATAATCAAGCATTATGCTAGAATATATCAGTCCGACTTCTAGATTAATAAAGAATCGTTGCAAAGAAGTTAAGGTGGGAACACGACACAGGTTTCCGCCGTTTTATCGCGTAAAGTTGCGAAACAAGTACAAGGAGGTACTGTGCGTGGCAAAAGAAGATATGATTGAAATAGAAGGTACAGTCGTCGAAACTTTGCCAAATGCAATGTTTAAAGTCGAGCTTGAAAACGGCCATGAAATTCTTGCGACTGTTTCTGGTAAAATTCGAATGCACTATATTCGTATCTTGCCAGGCGATAAGGTGACTGTCGAACTTTCGCCTTATGACTTGAGTCGTGGTCGTATTACGTATCGTTTTAAATAATTGTACTTACGTAAAACCATAGGAGGTAAGTATTATGAAAGTAAGACCATCAGTAAAACCAATGTGTGATAATTGTAAAGTCGTTCGTCGTAAAGGACGCGTTATGGTGATTTGTTCTGCAAATCCAAAACATAAACAACGTCAAGGATAATTGGAGGTGTAACAAGATATGGCTCGTATTGCAGGAGTAGATATTCCACGTGACAAACATGTAGTTGTTTCTCTTACTTATATTTTTGGTGTCGGTGACACGACTGCTAAAGATATTTTAGCAAAAGCAGATGTTCCTGAAAACATTCGTGTTCGTGATTTAACGAATGAACAAACAGACGCGATCCGCGCTGAAGTGGACAACCGTAAAGTTGAAGGCGATCTTCGTCGTGAAGTTAATTTAGACATTAGACGTCTGACAGAAATTGGTTCGTACCGTGGTATGCGTCATCGTCGTGGTTTGCCTGTACGTGGACAACACACGAAAAACAATGCTCGTACACGTAAAGGACCAGCAACAACTATCGCAGGCAAGAAAAAATAATTCTTAGTGAAGGAGGTTAAAACTTCATGGCACAAAAAAAAGTGAATCGTAAACGCCGTGTGAAAAAGAATATTGAATCAGGAATCGCACATATTCATTCAACATTTAACAACACAATTGTGATGATTACTGATATGCAAGGTAATGCGTTATCTTGGTCTTCAGCAGGGTCGTTAGGTTTTAGAGGAAGTAGAAAATCAACACCATTTGCTGCTCAATTAGCAGCAGAAACTGCGGCAAAATCAGGAATGGAACACGGATTGAAAAATGTAGAAGTAACTGTAAAAGGCCCAGGTTCAGGACGTGAAGCAGCAATTCGTTCATTACAAGCAGCAGGATTGGAAGTGGCTGCGATTCGTGACGTAACACCAGTTCCTCATAATGGATGCCGCCCTCCAAAACGCCGTCGTGTTTAATGAGTGCTGCTCATTTTGAGTCTCAAAATTTATGTCATTGAACAAGACACTTTTCGTTTTGAAAGGGGTAAGAGATAAGAATGATTGAATTCGAAAAACCAAGAATTGCAAAGATTGATGAAGAGAAAGATTATGGCCAGTTCATCGTAGAACCTCTTGAAAGAGGCTATGGAACTACATTAGGAAATTCCCTGCGTCGTATTTTGTTATCTTCTTTACCAGGAGCAGCAATCACGAATATCCAAATCGATGGTGTATTACATGAATTTTCAACGATCAAAGGCGTTCGAGAAGATGTTGCGCAAATCATTTTGAATATTAAAGGTCTTGCATTAAAACTTTATAGTGAAGAAGAAAAAAACCTTGAAATCGATATTTCCGGACCAGCTACTATAACTGCTGGCGATATTATCGTTGACAGTGATGTAGAAATTCTTAATAAAGAAATGTACATCTGTACTGTAGCAGAAGGAACAAGATTTCATGCACGCTTGTCGGTTCAACCCGGACGTGGATATGATCAAGCAGATGAAAACAAAAAAGAAGATATGCCAATTGGTGTACTTCCTGTTGATTCGATCTATACACCCGTACGTCGAGTGAACTATCAAGTAGAAAATACACGTGTTGGTCGTCGGGATGATTATGATAAATTAACCATGGAACTTTGGACTGACGGTTCAATTGAACCACTTGATGCGTTAAGTTTATCAGCGAAAATTCTCACGGAGCATTTGGAAATTTTTGTGAATATGACCGATGAAGCGAAAAATACTGAAATCATGGTTGAAAAAGAAGAAACACAAAAAGAAAAAATGCTAGAAATGACAATCGAAGAATTAGACTTATCTGTTCGTTCGTACAATTGTCTAAAACGTGCTGGCATCAATACTGTACAAGAATTAACTAATAAATCTGAACCAGAAATGATCAAAGTACGTAATTTGGGCCGCAAATCTCTTGAAGAAGTAAAATCTAAATTAAGCGACCTTGGTCTTGGATTACGTAAAGACGATTAATTTTTACGAAGGAGGGAACCCACGTGAGTTATCGTAAATTAGGACGCACATCTAATCAACGTAAAGCGATGTTGCGTGATTTAACAACTGACTTAATTATTAACGAACGGATTGTTACGACTCAAGCTCGTGCCAAAGAAGTTCGTTCAACAGCAGAAAAAATGATTACTCTAGGAAAACGCGGCGATTTGCATGCCCGTCGTCAAGCTGCTGCATTTGTACGTAATGAAGTAGCTAATGTGCGTGAAGAAGACGAAGAGGTTGTTATCGATTCAGCTTTACAAAAGCTTTTTAACGATGTCGCTCCTCGCTATGAAGAACGTCAAGGCGGTTATACTCGCATCTTAAAGACAGAACCAAGACGCGGAGATGCTGCACCAATGGCGATCCTAGAACTTGTTTAAAATCTAATGGAGCAGTATTAACAAATTTACTAATATTTAGCGTCACTTTGTCGATGATTTTAAGAGTGTTATGATGTTGGAAAAGTTTTTTCCGAGTCTAGCTCAGCACTGCTCCCTGAATTATCAGGGGGCAGGCATTCATCATAAAGTGTTTTTTTTTAGTTTCGATTAACTGTAAAGTTAGAGTTAATGGAAAGTGAAAAAGAAGGCAATTTTAGGATGTTGCCTTGATAGAATAATTGAAATGTTGTCTTTTTTTTGGTAGTGTTAGTTAGGATCAAATTGTTTTTTTATTTCCACCGATTACCATAAAAGGGCTGTCTTACATGTTTTTAGCTCATGTACATAAAGGAGTAACCATGGAACCAATTATAAACTTAGAAAATATTACATTTCGCTATCAAGATAATGAAACAAGCGCTGCTTTAAAAGAGATCTCATTAACTGTTAATAAAGGTGAATGGGTAGCTATTATTGGACATAATGGCTCAGGCAAATCTACTTTAGCTAAAACAATAAATGGTTTACTTTTACCAGAAACAGGTCAGATTTCAGTGGGGCAACTTGATTTAAATGAAGAAAATGTTTGGGCAATACGCAAAATGGTGGGTATGGTATTTCAAAATCCAGATAACCAATTTGTCGGAGCTACTGTCGAGGATGATGTTGCTTTTGGTATGGAAAATCAAGGAATTCCTCGAGAAGAAATGGTTCCTCGAGTGAAGGAAGCTTTGGAACAAGTAAAACTGACTGATTTTGCTGCTAAAGAACCCGCTCGTTTATCTGGAGGACAAAAACAGCGTGTGGCGATTGCAGGCGTTGTTGCTTTACGTCCAGATATTATTATTCTTGATGAAGCAACCAGTATGCTAGACCCTGAAGGTCGACAAGAAGTGATCTCGATTCTCAAAGAAATTAAGGAAAAATATCAACTAACAGTGTTATCCATTACTCATGATATTGATGAAGCTGCTAACGCTAATCGTATACTTGTGTTGCGTGAAGGCGAATTAGTGGACGAGGGAACGCCAGCACAAATTTTTTCTGAAGGCCCTAGTTTAGTTGAGAAAGGTTTGGATTTGCCCTTTCCAGAAAGGTTAAAACAAGCATTAAAAGATCGCGGTGTTACAGTGCCGGACAAATATTTGTCTGAAGAAGGGATGGTGGATTGGTTATGGACATCGTTTTTGAACAAGTAAACTTTACCTACCAACCCGATTCCCCCTTTGAACAACGTGTTTTATACGATATCAATATGACAATTAAAGAAGGCACTTATAACGCTTTGGTTGGTCATACTGGAAGTGGCAAATCAACGATCTTACAGCATTTAAATGCCTTATTAAAGCCTACGACTGGTAATGTAAATATTGGCGAACGTACGATTACTCCGGAAACGAATAATAAAAACTTAAAACCGATAAGAAAAAAAGTGGGAATTGTTTTCCAATTTCCTGAATCTCAACTTTTTGAAGAGACAGTAGGCAAGGATATTGCTTTTGGTCCTAAAAACTTTGGTGTATCAGAAGACGAGGCTTTAGAATTAGCCAAAGAATATTTATCCTTAGTTGGATTAGATGAAAGCTATCTGGAAAGATCGCCTTTTGACCTATCAGGAGGACAAATGCGTCGGGTAGCTATTGCTGGTGTTTTAGCCATGGAACCGGAAGTATTAGTATTAGATGAGCCAACAGCAGGTCTTGATCCACAAGGACGTAGAGAAATGATGGCGATATTTGAACATCTACGCCAAGAAAAGCACATGACTATTGTCCTGGTGACTCATTTGATGGATGATGTCGCTGATTATGCAGATTATGTCTATGTTTTAGAAAAAGGACAGTTAGTAAAAGATGGTACACCAGAAGAGGTTTTTCAAAATGTAGAATGGCTACAAGAAAGACAATTAGGTATCCCCACTGCAGCTGCGTTTGCCAAACAACTGGAAAAAAAGGGGATGTCCTTTAAAAAGCTTCCTCTTACGGCAAGCGAGTTAGCTGATGAGCTAGTAGCTAGAGGAGGGAACGCCTATGATGAATAAGTTGATTCTAGGCCGCTATATTCCAGGAAACTCTCTGATTCATCGATTGGATCCGCGTGCCAAACTGCTTACTAGTTTTTATTTTATTGGGATCATTTTTTTTGCAAATAACTGGCAAAGTTACTTACTTTTAGGATTGTTTACTCTTTTTTGTGTTTATTTATCAAAAGTTGATTTTGGTTTTTTCCTACGCGGTGTAAGACCACTACTTTGGTTGATATTATTTACTGTGGCTTTGCAAGTTCTATTTACTTCTGGGGGCCAAGTCTACTGGGAGTGGGGCATATTTCAGATTACAGCATTTGGTGTACAAAATGGAATTTTTATCTTTTGCCGCTTTGTATTGATTATATTCATGTCTACGTTATTAACGCTAACGACACCTCCCTTAGAACTGTCAGATGCCATTGAATTTATTTTGCGCCCTTTAAATGCGATAAACTTTCCCGTTCATGAGATTTCTTTGATGTTGTCGATTGCTTTACGATTTGTGCCAACACTAATGGATGAAACGGAAAAAATTATGAACGCCCAACGTGCTCGTGGAGTTGATTTTAGTGAAGGGAATTTGATTCAGAAAATGAAAGCTGTCATTCCTTTATTAATCCCTTTATTTGTTTCTAGTTTCAATCGTGCCGACGACTTGGCAACCGCTATGGAAGCTCGTGGTTATCAAGGCGGTGAAGGACGCACCAAATACCGTGTGTTGCATTGGCATAAAAAAGACACTGTTTCTGTCTGTGCGTATGTGTTACTAACGGTTGCACTAATTTATTTAAGAGCTTAAATTCATTGAGACAAAAAGTAGTTTGTTTGCTTATTGTCTCTTTTTTTATGAAAGAGGAGAAAAAATGGTTCGATATAAAGCAGTTATAGCTTATGACGGAACAAATTTTAGCGGTTTTCAAAGTCAAATTAATGGCCGTACGGTACAAGATGAATTGGAAAAAACGCTCTCTAAGATTGCTAACCAATCGATTAAAATTAATGCGTCAGGACGAACCGATGCCGGTGTTCATGCATTAGGACAAGTGATTGATTTTGCCTGGCCGTCAGAACAGTCGCTAGAAAAATTACGTTTTGCTTTAGATACACAAACGCCAGCAGATATTGCTGTAAAAAAAGTGGAGCTTGTTTCTGATAGCTTCCATTCTCGTTATCAAGCGAAAGAAAAAACCTATGAATTTCGAGTCGATATTAGCAAACCTCGCAGTCCTTTTCGACGTTTTTATAGTAGTTATTACCCTTATGAATTAGATTTAGAGAAAATAAGAAGCGCGCTTCCTGACTTTTTAGGTACCCATGATTTTACTTCATTTTGTTCAGTTAAAAGCCCAGTAAAAAATAAAACGCGTACCATTTATGAAGCGAGCATGGTGGTTAATGATACAGAAGATGAGTTAATATTTACTTTTCGTGGCAGTGGTTTTTTATATAATATGGTTCGGATTATGATAGGCACGTTGCTAAAAATAGGCAATGGAAGGATACCTGCAGAAGCAATCCCGCAAATCATTGCAGCACGCGATCGCAATGCAGCCGGCCCTACTGCCCATCCGGAAGGTTTATATTTAAAAGAAGTAAAATATGAATAAAGTTCATTTGAAAGATTAGGATAAAAAAGTAGTACGCTATACCAGACATTTTAAAGGTAGCGTACTATTTTTTATTATATTAATAAGACAAAAAATCAGACGATAAATGACCTATTTAGATTTTAAGGAGTACGTCGCTTTTTTTCATAATACCAATCGAAACCGACAAATAGAATTATACAGCCAATAAATAGTCCCACGCCTGGAAGAAATCCTTGTGGTAAATAGCTTAATTCGATGGTGTGCTTTCCAGCAGGTACTTCTAAACTGACAAAGGCATCTTGGAAGGAAGTTACTGGAACCTTTTTTCCGTCAATTTTCGCTTGCCAGCCACCATCGTAAGGGATCGTGGTTACTAATGTTTGTTCTTCATTTGTAGTAACTTCAGCTTGAGCATCGCGTTTTCCGGTTTGCATTTCTACACCATTTTCTTGGATTTTGTCTACGCTTTTTTGCAAAGCGTCGGTATCCAAAGTGACCACTTGTGGATTTTGGAAAGAAATATCTTCAGTACCGTAAAAACTTGCGGTAAATTCAATGGTTTTGGCTTGGTCATGAAAGCCTAAATCATAATATTGACCATTCGTGCTAATTTGACTTTCTCGTTGTTGTCCATCTACGGTGATTGTTGCTGTAGAATTTTCTAGTTCCGCAAAATCAGTTGGGTATAAGCTGAGATAAGCTTGCGAATGAGCGGGAACAGTCACTCGCCAAGTAACCTCCTTGGCCTGGTTTCCTTCTTCTTCACTAAATTTTGTATGCGCTCCTTGGGTTTCGATAGAAACATTATTCAAATTTGTGACAGTAATTGGTTGAAATTGAAAAAAAGTTTCTTTTGTATCAGCTAATCGGTTCATTAAGTTCGTTTGGTTGGCCAAATTATCATTTGCTAATGGTTTGGTTTGATGTATTGCAGGGTCAGATAAAAAGGCTAGCGGTAAAGCATTTCTATTTTCATATAGTTGATAATCTCCGCTGCTATCTTTTTGCCTAAAGCCGTATTTGTTCACAGCTTGTTCGGATAAATTATATTTCACTGCCATTAAGCTATCCATTAATAATGTATTGTTAGGATAGCGAACATTCAAACTTGTACCTCTAGAGCGAAAACCCAGCATGTCCATATAGCCGGAGGTATTGCTATTACGGATAGATGAAAACATGCTGATGCCGCTATAGCCGTAGTTGAAACTATCGTTCGCAGAAACTGGATCAAGGTTTTCTAAGCGATAGAAAGTATCGTTTTCTTCTTTAGTTTGTTCGACAAGTTCATTAATCGCCGGATAAGGCTCTGTATATAAACTGCGCGATGGGTAGTTCCATTCATCTAAAATTCCTTGTAACATACTGTTAGTGTTGATAGCCATTTCTGCTGTGACGAATAATAGTAAAAATAATACCACTTGTTTAAAGGTAAATTGTTTTGTATAAAGAGAGTAAAAAATAATGAAATAAACAATTAAAAACGCTAGAGTTAAAATAAGGGAAATGGGTTCTAGGTAATCTTTTGTTTTGTAAACGAAAAGAAAAGTGAAAGTAAAAGCTACGATCAAAAAGGCAAACGAAAAAAGTAGTCTTTTTTCGTTCGTGACATTTAATTTTTCCCAACCGTAACCGGCTAACATGATGACGGTAAAAGAGAGCACGAAAGCATAGCGGAATAAAAACATGTTAGGTGCATGCATCCCATGCCAGAATAAATTCAAAGGAACAAAATAAAAACTTCCTATTAATA
>JAKDZT010000237.1 GCA_030462125.1 Tetragenococcus sp. | reverse complement strand
GAGAAATAATGAATACTTTTATATTTGATATGGACGGCGTGATTGTCGATTCTGAGTACACTTATTTTAAATCAAAATCAGACATCCTTCATGAAGCCGGGCATGATGTGCCTGTTAGTTATCATTACCAATTTATGGGGACAACTTCTGATGTTATGTGGCAAAGCATGAAAGACGAATTTCAACTTCCAGGTTCTATAGAAGATTACGGCAAAGAAATGAACCGTCGTCGTGGCGAAATTATTCAAAAAGACGGTGTTCAACCGATTGTCCATGTACAAGATTTAGTCAAGCGTTTGTTTGATGCTGGGTTTAAATTGGGAGTTGCATCAGCTTCGCGTAAAGAAGAAATAATCCGTAATTTGAAAGAATTAGGATTAGACTCTTATTTTACACAAGCTGTTAGCGCAGAAGAAGTGACTCATTCCAAACCAGAACCAGACGTCTTTTTACACACAGCGGAATTGCTCGAATCGGATCCTAGTGATTGTATCGTGATTGAAGATACCAAAAACGGCACCCGCGCAGCCAAAGCAGCAGAGATGTATTGTGTGGGTTTTGCTAATCCAGATTATCCGGCCCAAGATTTGTCTTGTGCCGATGAGGTCATAAAAGACTTTCGTGAAATTGACGAAAGTTGGTTAACCGAAAAAAGTAAGACTTAGTTTTTAAGAGACAAATAAACTCTTTTCTTTTACCCGTTTGCGTTACCGAGTAAAAGAAAAGAGTTTTTTTGTAAGGAAATTGGTTTTTTATGCAACCTAAGCACTGAAAGACGGAGAATAAATTGAGCTTTTATCTGAAATAGGCAAAAGTTTAGACATCAGTTTCATTTTTCAATTCTTTAAAATTAAAAAATAAATTCAACACAATCGCAGTTAAAGATCCGGCTAAAATGCCACTGCCAAAAATATTTTGGATAAGTACGGGAAAGTTCGCGTAGAAATTCGGATAAACTGAGGGCAACATACAAACGCCAACGCTTAGTCCGATAATCAACATGTTTTGGTTTCCTTCAAAATTGACTTGTTTCAAAATGTTGATCCCACTGCCGATAATGATACCAAAAATAGCAAAACCCAATCCGCCTAATACTGGATCCGGAATGGCAGAAATTAAGGCTGAAAATTTAGGAATAAAACCGATCAATACTAACATAAAACCGGAAGTGGCAATGGCGAAACGGCTTTTGACTTTTGAAAGATCTAGGATACCCACGTTTTGGACAAATGCTGTCGGTTGTACGCTGTTAAATAAGCCCGAGACAAATGTCGTTATTCCCAAAGATTGCAAGACGCGTCGGAATTGCCCCTTGGTCATTTCTTTATCTACAATATTATGAATGCCCATCGCGGTGCCCGAAATTTCCACCATGCCTAAAATAATGGCAATTAAAAATGAAAGGGTCGCGGTCAAATCAAATTGAGGAATGCCATAATGAAAAGGTAAATTTAACCCAAACCAGGGCGCTTCTTGTACCGGCGTAAAATCAACGATTCCAAGCGCCAATGCCAGCAAAGTACCAAAAACAAGGGAGATTAGAATGGTTAAATTTCCTAGTAAGCCTTTGAAATATTTACTGATAATCACATGAAAGATAAATATTGTTAAAGCCATAAGTAAGGTTTCATGATCAATGCTTTCAGTTAAATCGTAGGCTTTATCGTCCATTAACCAGTGAAAGGTGTTGGGTAACAAAGAAACACCTAAAACGATTAAGTTGGTCCCAACGACAATGGGTGGGAAAAAGTGTTGTAGTTTCATCCAAAAAGGAGCAGCTAAAAAGCAGAAAACACCTACAATCATGGTTGAACCTGCAATAATTTGAAAGCCAGTTTCAATAGTAGGCGCATCATTTAATGTCGTACTTGCAATAGGAACGACCGCAAAATTTGCCCCCATAACCATAGGGATCTTTGGACTTGTTTTAGGGATAATATTTAAAGACATGAGTAAACTGGATAAACCAGCGCCGAAAATGACGGCGTTAATAAAAAATCGTGTTTGCTCAGAAGATAATCCAGCATTTGTAGCTATTAATAAGGGAACGGGTATGGCAGCTAAAACGGCGATAACCGTGTGTTGTAATCCTAAAAGCAAGTTTTGTCGCAAGGGAAGTTTTTCATCAACTTCTGGGAACTGATCATTTTTATTCAAGTATTCTCGCTCCTTTGTATAATTTATGAATTAGTATTTTTTTATAAAAAAACGAATTACTTGCTTCATTTTATGTTTTTTGTCAGGTGATTTGCAATAAAAATAACAATTTTGTATAAAAAAAGAATCAAATGTTTGTCTTTAAGGCGCTAACATTTCACTTTGATAGACAAAAAAATAAAACCAAACGAACTTACTCTTATCATTATTGATAAATGAGGTTCGTTTGGTTTTTTTGAATAGCCACAGGTATACGATTTTTGTGCGGTATCTGAACAGATAGAAATATATCTCACTTCATTTTTTATAAATAGGATCAGCTACGTCGAAACTGGTTTCTTGCAGCCAGTTTCGTAATTTTTCTCCCAATTTTTCAGCCATCGTAAAAGAGGCTTCAATTTGTTCCTGACTAATGCCATTCACATGCACACCTGCAGTGATTGTACAACTTCCCGGCAAGTCTGGTTGGATCATACGTAGGATGATTTCTGTTAAAGCATCATCTTTATGAAATCGTCCATCATGGCTGGGAAAGCGGATCGTCTGACACGTTGTTTCTTTGGTAACTGTGGTGACTGTACCAATATGAGGTGTATGGCCCCCAGTTAGTGTGACCAATAAATCCTTACTGATGATTTTTACTTCTAAAGTCATGGTAAAATTGGCAGCCGTTATTTGGAAAAATTTATCGGTCATGGTGCTCGTTTCCTTCCCAACGTTGGTCCAACTGGTTATCAATTCCCAAGGCATCTAGCATCTTCATTGTTTGATGACTGATAAGGTCTTCAATTGTTTGTGGTTGTGTATAAAATGCCGGGATTGGTGGAATAATT
>JAKDZT010000236.1 GCA_030462125.1 Tetragenococcus sp. | reverse complement strand
TTTATTAATCATCTAACGGTAAACATACAAGAAACATTTAATAATAGTGCTATTAAAACTCATGTTCAAGAAATTGAAAACAATAAAGCTATAGGCATTTGTCCTAATTGTCAGAAAGATATTGTAGATAAAGGAAAAGTTTATGGTTGTACTGGATATAAAGAGGGGTGTAAATTCTCTTTACCAAAACAACGGAGTAGCAAATGTGAATGCTAAATTAGAGTCAGCAATTATTGCTTGATTAGTTTCGGCACTTCTTATCCAGAAAAACACCCAGTTCGATTATACTAGAATGGTATAACTTGAATTGGAGGATGAAAGGTGAACAAAACAAAAATGAGCTTATATTATGAGATACACCGATTGAATCGTTTAGGATTCAATAAAAGCCAAATTGAAAGAAAGGTTGGGGTTCATAGAGATACTGTCAGGAAATACTTAAATATGGATTTTGAAGAAATGATCTGGTGGACCCACTCACTTCAAAACAGAAAAAAGAAGTTGGACCACTATGAAACGACTATTGTGGATTGGTTAAAAGAACACCCTGACTTATCTGCAGCACAAGTGGAAGACTGGCTATTAGAAGAATACCCCAAACTGGATATTGGGTCCAGTACCGTACGGTCCTTCGTAACCGACTTGAGAGACCGGTACGCTTTACCGAAACAGAAACAAATCCGTCAATATGAGGCTATTCCTGAAGTAGATATGGGAGAGCAGATTCAAGTGGACTGGGGCGAGACGTGGCAAGAGACAGTGACTAATGAAAAAGTAAAGTTATACTTTATCTGCTTTGTATTGGGTCATAGCCGCTATAAATATGTAGAGTGGTTGGATCGTCCATTTAAAACAACAGATGCGATCCGTTGTCATGAACAAGCTTTTCGCTTCTTTGGCGGTATGACAAAAGAAATCATGTATGACCAAGACAACATTATTGCCGTTCATGAAAATGCCGGCGATCTTTTATTAACGCATGAATTTAAATCGTACCAACAAACCCGTGGGTTTGAAGTTTACTTATGCCGAGCAGCGGACCCTGAAACAAAAGGAAAAATTGAGCGTGTAGTCGGTTATGTGAAAACGAACTTCGCAAAAAATAGACAGTACAACGGACTGAATGATTGGAACGAAAAATGTAGGGCATGGTTAGACCGAACAGGAAATCACAAAGTGCATGGAACGACAAAAAAGAGACCCGATTCAGTGTTCCTTCTGGAAAAAGCACACTTGAAACCAGTCTCTCCTCTTAAAAGCAAAGAAATTTCTTTTGATGCCAGTATAACAGCAAAAATCGGGAAAGACAATACGATTCGCTTCAAAGGAAATCGTTATTCGGTTCCTCTAGGAACCTATCAAACCGTTGGTTCTAATGAAGTTATCTTGAGTGTTCGTAATCAAGAATTAGTGATTTTAAATGACCTTAGTGGAGAAGAAATTACTAGACATTCGGTTTCGTTGGAGAAAGGGAAATTGATTAAGAAAACGAACCATGGCAGAGATCGTTCAAAGACCATCAAAAAGTATCGAGAAGCTATGATTCATTTATTTGAAGATGAGCAAAAAGCCACGTTTTTTATTGACAAAGTCATTGCCAGTCATAAGCGATACACTCGAGACCAGTTTCTTGTTTTGGAAAAAACCGTTCAAGACTTTCCTAAAGTACGAGAAACGACTTTAGAAAAATGTATTGCAGAAAAACTATGGAGTGCGAATGATTTCCGAGATGTCGCGGCATACATAGCTAGTCAAAATCCGTCTACTATTCGCCAAAAGACACTAGAAGCGCCTCCGATTACTCTGAATCCTTCTACACCACCCATCACGGTGTCGACTCGTTCCATTAACGAATACACAAAAATTTTAGGAGGTGAAACAAAATGAGCACTGGTCTCGAACCCCTTCAGCAAGCCTTTAAGCAACTACGCTTAGCTGAAGTATCACTAGAGCTTCCCTCTCTTATGCGAGAAGCAGAACAACAATCCTGGACGTATCACGAGTTTTTAAATCATCTACTGACTTTTGAATTGACTAAACGCGAAGAGAAAAACAAAGTCAAACGATTAAAATGGGCTAAATTCCCTTATCACAAAACACTTGAGGCTTACGAATTGAGTGAACAAACAAGTCTTACAGAACGCCAAATGAAGCAGCTAAAAGAAATGAATTGGCTTGAACAGCAATATAACCTTATCCTGCTTGGTCCCCCAGGTGTAGGAAAAACTCATTTGGCAATAGGAATGGGATTAGAAGCCATTGAACAAGGATATCAAGTTATGTTTCTCCCAATGGGAGAACTGATGACAATATTGAAAACAAGCGAGTATACTCGAAAATCTCAATTGTCATTAGGTCGAATTAAGAAAGCTGATTTAATCATTATTGACGATTTGATGTATATGGCTATGGATCAACGAGAAGCGAACCAGTTTTTCCAATTAGTCAATCACTTATATGAACGAAGTTCAATTATTCTCACTTCCAATAAAAGTCCAGACCAGTGGGGAGAACTACTCGGAGATGAAGGAATTGCGACGGCTATATTAGATCGTCTCCTTCATCGCGTAGAGGTTGTTCAAATGAATGATGAGAGTTATCGAATGAAGCACCGTCAAAGCATGTTTACGTAACGAAAAAAGTGCCGAAACTTATCAAGCAGAATGTGTGGAAAATTAATTAGCAAAAACTGCCGATTTCTACTTGACGTCAACAGCAAAACGTTAACGAAAAAAAATATATCCGATCTTTTAACCAAAAAAGAAACAGCAACCATTAAAGGTTTTAAAAGTAAAAAAGGAATATTATTTAGTGCGAAATTAAAAGTAAAAGAAAGCAAACTTGAATTTATTTTAGAAAATAAAAAGTAAAAAGCAACAGATCCAGTATAGAAACTGGATCTGTTGCTTTTTACTTAACCTCCATAATTTAGGGTTGTCAGAGGGGCATTTTAAGATGATTTCAAAATAAAACCAAGATAACAACCCACGGACAATCCCTAGAGAACTATTA
>JAKDZT010000235.1 GCA_030462125.1 Tetragenococcus sp. | reverse complement strand
AGATAAAAGGAAGTCTTTTAACGAAATTTCTTCGTTAATTGATGCCACATCAAACCCCGCTAACATTAGTCTCATCAGTAGCAACTCCTTGGTTATTAAGAAGCCACTGAATAAAGTCTCCTTCTTTATTGGTTTCGGCTTTTTTGTACTGCTCCAATTTATCGTTTAAAAATTGAAATGTTTCTTCTTCAATTTCTGTTTTTTTGTTATCCCATTTTAAATAAATTGCATTGTCTTTTTCTAATTGTTCTTCATCATCCAAAAATAAATCGTCTATATCAATATCATTGTCGAATGTTTCAAACCCGAACTGTGACATGTCCATATTTAAGTTTTCTAACTCTTCTAACTCAATAGCTAATGCGTCTTCATCCCATTCGGCTATTTCGCCTACTTTATTATCAGCTAATCGAAAGGCTTTTATCTGTTCGTCTGTCAAATCATCTGCAATTATTGTAGGTACTTCTCCCATACCTAGTTTTTTAGCAGCTTTTAATCGTGTATGACCATTAACAATTTCGTTTTTTTTATCAATCATAATAGGCACTTTAAAACCAAAGTTTTTAATACTGCTTGCTACTGCGTCCACTGCTTGATCATTTTCTCTCGGATTATTTATGTAGGGTATTAATTCCTCAACACTTTTGTTTATAATATCCATAGCTATCTCCTTTGTAATTCTCTCATTAATTTTGCTTGTATTTCATAATCATTAAAACTTCCGCACCCTAGATAAGTAAGCTCACACTCTCGTATCTTGTCGCAGTCCACTTCATAACTGAACTGTAAAATTATGTAGCGATTGCGCCTTGTTACGGATATGAGCTTTCTATTTCTAGGGATTTTTTTATCTCTTGTTAAATACCAATAACTTTCCATATTTAAACCCCATTATGTAAAACCTCCACGTCAGGACGTGCCTGCCTTTTATAAGGAGCGGAGGGATTGACTTGCGTATATAAAAATAGAGAGGCCATTCCTACGTCTATAATCGGCAAAAGGTCTGTATCGTCAAAAAAGTAAAAGTTGTTTGGAAAAAACATAAGTCGTTTGAAATGACCTCTCATATATAGGTTGCTCCCACCTTGCAAAAATTCATTTTTATCAAAACAAACTCATTTGTAGCGCATTATTTAATTTCTTATCGATCTTTTCTTCTGCTCTGCGCAAATAAGAATACATAGCACTTTCTGATATACCCAAATAACGAGCTGTTTGACTGTGTGTGTTGCCTTTGCCTCGTATCGATACAAATACATCTCTTTCACGTTCCGATAGCATAGAAAGAAAACTGTGGACTTCTGCAAGCTCGTCTTCGGTTAAGTTCGGGTAAGTGATTTCAAATGTGTTTTGCAACGTCAATACTTTATCGACATCATCGACCTGAATCTCCCGTTTGGTATAAGGCAATTTACTTACGCCCGGACCTTGTGGCTCATGTTTAGTACGTAACCACTGAATACTATATTGGCTGCTTGAGATGATCGCTCCAATATCTTTGCACCGTTGGCGATAGTCTATGTACTCAGCATTAAATTCTTCTGCAAGCTCCCACGCCTGATGTTCTTCGCACTCTGTAACTAATCTTTGGCAATTATCCCGTCTATCTTTTAAAAAGCTGTAAACGGCTCTCAGTGGCTTCAAATCATTTGCATATTCTTGTGCTAGTTCTTTTCCTTCCATGCTCTCAACCTTTCTTTATGAAAAATAAAAAAGCGGGCACAAACTAATAGACTGGTGTCTACTAATCTGTGTCCGCTTGTTTTCAAGTAGGACTTATTCATCTATTAAAATTTTGTTGCTTGCTCCTCTTTTACTTGCTTTACTTTTTTTTCGTGGCATGTAATATTTACATTGCCGTACGCTGGTAGTTGTCCGAGTTTCATTTTGCCATCTGAAACGACAATTACCGCGTGCTGTGTTTGTATATCTTTAAGATCACTAATTGTTATATTTTTAAGTTCCAAATTATGCGCCCCCGTGATAAAATATTGACTGACGAGTATATTATTAAGGCGCTAGGTTGAAAGACTTAGCGTTCTTTTTTATGCTGTTATATATCTCGATTCATCGTTATTTCTGATTCATTAAGCAAAAGCTTGGTTGTACCTAACACGCCGTAGGATTTGGCTAATAGACCACGTATAGTCTTTTCATCTGGCGGATTATCATTAAGCAATGCTTTACTTATATCATCTAACATATTTTCATATGCTGATATTTGCTCTTGATACTTTCTTTTTTCAATTAAATTCATGAGTAAGTCTCCTTTGCTAACCAAAATAAAAATGCACCTAAAAACAAATGATACGTTGCTATCGGGTAATTGCCTTTTATTACCGCAAAAAAGGACACGAGAATACTAATAAATGCCGTTGTCCACATAAAGTAAAGAAAAAATTTATCTCGCATTATCTTTCCGCCTCCTTAATCCGTTATCCCAGTCGATCACACTCTCATATCGCTTAAAAAACTGTTTATCTACCGCTTTGCTTGTCCTAAACTCACCATCATAATAAAAGTCGATAATGTACAATCCTTTATTTACATGGGTTATATTTGCGTTATATACCATGCCGTGAATGTTTATTCTGAACCTGCTTCCCTTTACCGGATTCATACTTCCTTACTCCTTTTTAAATCTCTTTCAAGCTTCTTTTCGCCCGATGTTTTCCAATTTTTAAGTTCTTCATCTACTTTTCTAGCCATTTCTTCTGCTACCATATTCTGCGATTTAATTTCACCAATAGACATTTCGTCTATTTTTCTACCACAAATAGGGCAACTGTCAGTTTGATAAACTTTATTCCAAAAAGCTACATCTGGGTATTGATACGCATAAGGGTCTTCATATTCATAGATAATTTTTATTCCTGTAACTCTGCTGTTTCTTCCCTCTTTGCAGTATTCGCAGTCCTTCATTCTTCCACCTCTTTCAAATCTCTACCGCACACCGGACAATAGTTTATATTTAGATTTACAGAAACATAACTACTGAATTGTATACACAAAATGCCCT
>JAKDZT010000234.1 GCA_030462125.1 Tetragenococcus sp. | reverse complement strand
CATAGCATGAAAGAAAGAAGGATTCTCTCATAAAGCAAAGCAATTTTTAGCAAATCCAATCAAATATAGTTCAGATATTTTATTATCAAAGGGACTTATATCACAGCTCCTTTAGTGCTAGATTAGGTTTTGTTTTTTTATCTGTTCATACTGGATGTTAGCATCCTGACATTTTTCCCAAATAACTGCTTGACCTGCTTCTAATGACTTTTTCACATCAATAATTCTTTGGTTACTACTTCCACGAAATTGTAAGTTCAAATCTTTTTTGCTCAGTTCGAAACGTCCGTCAACTAATATATCAATTTTTGAAAGCATTTCAAGTTTATCATCGGTGTCTTGTAGTAATTCTTCAAAAGTATATCCTGACCAGCTCCAAATGTCTTTTTTATTCCCGTAAACTTGTCTTGTTCGATTGACAACTCGCAAACAAACTTCAGTATTTAAAAAAGGTTCGCCACCTAAAAGGGTCAATCCTTGGACATATTCTGGAGCAAGATCGTTGATGATCCGATCTTCTAGTTCTTGGGTAAAAGGTTTACCGTAGCGAAAATTCTGGACAGCTCTATTAAAACAGCCTTCACAAGCAAAAAGACAACCGCTGACGTATAAGCTATTCCGTACGCCTTCGCCATCAACAAAATTAAAGGGTTTATAATCGGCGATGTAGTTTTGGCTATAATCTTTTGCTTGCCATTCTTTAGGTTTTGGATTACGCAATGTTTGCCTCCTTTACGAAATTTTTTAGTCGTTTTTCATATGTTTTACGCGAGAAGAGATTTCTTTATGACGGCCATGGACCATAGGACGTGCTTGTGGGTTTCCTAAATAGCCACAAGTTCTTTTCACCACATCGCAGGTTTTAGGATCATGATTGCCACATTGAGGGCATTCAAAACCTCTTGCTGTGGCCTTAAAGTCCCCTTCAAATCCACACTCATAGCAATGATCAATCGGCGTGTTGGTCCCTAGATAGCCCACGCGCTCATAAGAATAATCCCATACCGCTTCGAGCGCTTTTGGGTTTTGTTGCAAAACAGGATATTCACAATAATGAATAAAACCGCCAGAACAATATTTAGGATAATCTTTTTCAAAATCTAGTTTTTCAAAAGGCGTTGGGTCTTTACGGATGTCGTAGTGAAAGCTATTTGTGTAATATTCTTTATCCGTAATATCTTCCACAATGCCAAATTTTTCAGTATCTAAGCGACAAAAACGATCCGTGAGGCTTTCACTAGGCGTTGAATAAACACTAAAGTGATAGCCATATTCATCGCCCCATTGATCCGTATTGTTCTTTAATTCTTTGACAATCGCTAAGGTAAAGTTCTTTGCTTCTTCATTGTTTTCCCAATCATGGCCGTAAAAAGCAGCCGCTGTTTCATATAAACCGATATATCCTAAAGAGACTGTTGCTCGTTTATTTTTAAACAGTTCATTGACTGAATCCTCACGTCCTAAACGTTGACCGAAAGCGCCGTACATATAAAGAATAGGGGCGTTTGCTGGCACAGCTTGTTTACAACGATCTACACGATAAACTAAGGCATCCTTGGCAATACGCAAACGTTCATTAAAAATTTGCCAAAATTTATTCATATCTCCGTTTGCTTGCATGGCTATTCGTGGTAAGTTCACTGTAACGACACCTAGGTTCATCCGTCCAGAATTCACTTCTTTTCCTTGCTCATCTTGCCACCCTTGTAAAAAAGAGCGACAGCCCATAGGCACTTTAAAACTTCCTGTAAGCTCAACGATTTTATCGTAATTCAAAATATCAGGATACATTCGTTTAGTGGCACATTCCAAGGCAAGCTGTTTGATGTCATAGTTAGAATCAGACGGATTTAAGTTTGTCCCACGTTTAATAGTAAAAATTAACTTAGGAAAAATCGCTGTCCGATGTTCACTGCCCAAGCCTCTGATTCTATTTTGCAAAATGGCTCGTTGAATTTCGCGAGCAAACCAATCAGTACCTAAACCGAAACCGACAGAAGTAAATGGCGTTTGTCCGTTTGAAGTAAATAAGGTATTAATTTCGTATTCCAAACTTTGCATCGCGTCAAATATATCTTTCTTCGTTTTTTGCTCAGCAAATTCTTCTTGCCGTGTTTCATTGTCGATCCAAATTTTTGCTTCGCTGAGATGTTTTTGATAATTCAACTTGGCAAAAGGAGCTAAGGTTTCATCTAAACGATCCGCAGAGCAACCACCATATTGACTGGAAGCAACATTGGCAATAATTTGTGAAATTTGAGCAGTCGCTGTTTGAATCGATTTAGGCGATTCGACTTCAGCATTTCCAATTTTAAATCCATCGTTTAACATGCCGTTAAAATCAATTAAACAACAATTTGTCATCGGTGCATAGGGTTGGTAATCAAGATCATGATAGTGGATGTCGCCTTTTTGGTGGGCATTGGCTACGTGATCAGGTAACAACTTCAGCCCCATTGATTTACCCACAATACCCGCTGTTAAATCTCGTTGAGTGTTAAAAACGTCGCTGTCTTTATTCGCATTTTCGTTGACCACCGTTTGTTCTTTGTCCATTAATTGGTCAATACTAAAATTAATATCCGTCGCTTGGCTACGTTTAAAGTCACGTTGCGTACGATAATTAATATACTCCTGGGCTAATTTATATTCATGATTTTCTAAAAGTGTATGTTCGACAATATTTTGGATTTCATAAATTTTGATGTCTTTCTCAAAACGTCCTTTAATTTCACTTGTTACTTGTCTGACGATTCGATTGATACGCTCGTGATCTAGAGGGGATAATTCTCCTTGAACATGTTTCTTGGCTTTAAGTAAGGCACTGTAAATTTTTTGTTCGTTAAATTCGACTAAACGGCCATCACGTTTAATTACTTGCATAGTTGCCATTGACGATAGCTGATCTTGTTCATTTTTTCCTTTTGTCGTTAACAATTTGATCAACTCCTTTTCTTTATTCATCTATCATCATAAAGTATAAAAAACAATATTTCAACTATATATTGTATTTTATTTCC
>JAKDZT010000041.1 GCA_030462125.1 Tetragenococcus sp. | reverse complement strand
TTTTGTTCGAAAAATATTTTATTATCATAAAACAGTGGTATTAATCAGTTTCTTTATTAGTGTAGCGTACCTTGCGAATGAATCTATTTTTCAATATTCTTTTTTCAACAACGATATTAACATATTAAGCTGGTTATTTTTTTATTGTTTCGGAACTTATATTGGTTATCATTATCAAGCTTTGCAAAAATTGATAAAAGAGAACCAGCCATTGATTGTTTTGGCGACGATTTTGTCTTTTCTGCCGTTTATACATTTTGCGGAAGATTACAGTGCAGACATTCTTTTATTAGAACCTGCATTACTTCTTTATTTTGCTTGTAGTTTTCTACTCCTTTATAGTATTTCAATGAGCTTGGTAGGGTTAAAACAAACGCTAATTGAAAGGATCGCTTCCTATGGCTCTTTTATATTGTTATTTCATCCGATTATTACGCCCTTCTTATTCAGCTTTTTTGGCATTTTAGAAGAACAAACGGTCTTACTTTTGTTTTTCGGTTTGCTCTTTATTTTAGGGATGTCACTTGGTGTTGCTGAAATTCTCGATCAATACGCATTAACTCGTTTCGTACTGCTAAAAGCATTTTTTAATGACAATTCTCAAAGGGGAAAGTAGTCTTAAAGTAGGCAATACAATTTAAAAAAATAGTTATTTTCGGAAAAAGTTATCTTAGGATAGCTTTTTTTTGTTCTATACCCAAGTTTTGTAACTAAGTTCATTCAATGTGTTTTTATTTAAAAAGAAGGGGGCTTTGATAGACTTCTCTTCTTTTACCAAATAATCAAGGGGGGGGGGTTGCCAATTTCCTTTCATTTTCCAAATAAAGAAGGGAAGTTTGTTGAACTTTCATTCTTTATCGTAAAATAACGGTGGTTGATTACAATATAAATTACAAGTGAATCTACCGTCTTGTCCACTGCAACGGACAATTTTGAGGGAAACGCTTTCGTTTATATGAGGTAAGATAAAAATGTAAGGGAGGAAGAGAAACGATGGCGGCAAAAGAAAACCGGGAACAAAATCTGTTACTTCTTCTATCAAAACACAGAGATTATATTACTGCCAACGAGTTAGCAGAATATCTGGGAACTTCTAAAAAGACAGTTTATCGTTTGGTTAAAAAGATAAATGAAAGCTATCCGGCAGGAGACTTAATTTCTTCTGAAAAGGGGCGAGGATATAAACTAGACTATGAAAAATATATTTCTACTAGTATGACACAAATAGATAACGATCCGTCTTCTTATTCACCTGGTGAAAGGCGTAATCGGATCATGGAAGAATTGTTGTTGGCCTCTCCAAAGTCAAAAAATGTATACGGTTTATTTAAAGATTATTATGTTGGAGATTCCGTTATTTTTAACGATGAACAGGTCATTGCAGATCAATTAAAAGAGTATCAACTAAAACTAATAAGGAAAAATCGTACGCTAGCGATTAAAGGGGAGGAAGGAAACATACGACAAGCGATAGCCGATCTCATTCAAGCCTTCAATACGGTTGATATTGATGAATTAGCTAGTGTCAAAGAGTCGAGTTTAAACACTTATGATGCGTTGTTTGTTCTTAATCAAATAAAGGAAATGGAGAAAAAGTTAAAAATAACACTTCCCTATCCATATAATATTAATATTTTTTCTCATCTCTATATTTTGATTACGAGGTCGAGAAATGTTGGATTAATAAATATTATCGATCAAAATACAGTGACGAAAGAAGAGAAAGAACAGCTGTTAAAAGATTCTGTTTTGTATGAAGTTGCTAGTATCACGATTGCCAATGTGGAACAGTATTTAAACGAAAAATTGCCGAAAATCGAAATTTTTTATTTATATCAATATTTAGCTTCTTCTCGTATGCAAGGAATGGCAGAGGATACGCATAAGTTTTCTGAGCAAGTCACTCAGATCACACACACTTATATTGAAAAAATGAGTAGGAAATTAGGTATTTCCATCACTGATGATTTAATTTTTTCTGATTTAGCGAATCATATTAAACCAATGTTGAACCGTTTGGAACATAAAATACGAATTAAAAACGGTTTGTTAGATGAAATTAAAGTTTCCTATCAAGAGATTTTTGCAAAAGTCGTTGAAGTTTCAAATTCAGTGAGTGAACAATACCATTTACCGTTTATTAATGAAGATGAAAATGGCTTTATTACCCTTTATTTTGCGCGAGTGCTTGAAACATACCAATTGCCGATTAAAACATTAATTATGTGTACGACAGGTGTAGGAACTTCTGAACTTTTAAAAGCCAAAGTTGAAAAGAAATTTCCAGAACTAGATGTTATAGATGTTGTGGCTACAAAGGACTTGGATCAATTCTTGAAGGATTACCCAGAAACTGAATTGGTTTTAACTACGATTAAAATAAATCGTTCCTTGTCTATTAAATCGTTATTGGTTAGCGCGATGCTAACTTCTGATGATCAAAGAAGAATACAAAATAAAATTGAGGAGATTAATCATGAAGAATGAATTATTCAGTGTTTACTCAAAACAAAGCTTTTCTTCTAAAGAGGAATTTCTAACATTTTTACAAAAAGAGAGTAGTGAGCTAATGGAAACTTCTTCTGTTGACATCAAAGCTGCTTTATTGAAACGAGAAAACCAAGGAAATATTGAAATTGCACCGGGAGTTTTGTTGCCGCATTTTGAAAGTTCTTCTTTTATAGAAAGTAAGGTTCTTGTTTTCCCCTTAAAATCAAAAATAAAGGGATGGAGTAAAGATATTCAGAAAGTAAAACTTGTGATAGTGATTTTACTAAAGACGGATGAGAAAAAATCTATAAAACAGGAAATAACGAAATTTACTAGAAAATTAGCAGATGACAAGTACTTAGATAAGTTGATAAATGTAGAAAATAACAAATAAGGAGACGATTTTAATGAAAATAGTCGGCGTAGCAGCATGTACAGTAGGAATTGCCCACACATATATTGCTCAAGAAAAGTTGGAAGAAGCAGGAAAAAAAGCAGGCCATGAAGTGCAAATTGAAACAAGCGGCACAATTGGAGTGGAGAATGAACTAAGCGATGAACAAATCGAACAAGCAGACGTGGTCATTTTAGCAATTGATGTCAAAATTAGTGGACGCGAACGTTTTGATGGGAAACGTGTGATTCAAGTGCCTACAGAAGTAGCTATTAAATCACCCAACAAATTAATTCAAAAAGCCGAAGAAGTTGTCAAAGAAGATCAAAAAAGTAAATAGTGAGGAGTCGCCAAATGGAAATTAGTGAAATTTTAGACAAAAACATTATTGATACAGAACTTAACGTTGCAACTAAAGAAGAAGCGATCCAACAAATCGTTGCTTCGTTAAAAGTCAATGACTATATTTCTGATGAAGAATCTTTTGCACAAGATATTTATGCTCGTGAAAAAGAAGGGAAAACTGGTATTGGCAATTATATTGCTATTCCGCATGGGAAAAGTTCTGTGGTAGATAAAGTAGGCGTGGCTATTTTTATTAACAAACAAGAGATCCCTTGGGAATCAATTGATGAGCATGGCGTGAAAGTGATCGTGTTATTTGCTGTAGGAGATAGTAATGAGGGTGCTGAACAACATTTAAAATTATTAGCTCTTTTTGCTAAAAAATTAGGAAACGAAAAAGTAGTTCAGCAATTATTAGAAGCAAAGACAGCAGACGAAGTTGTTGCTAGCTTTACTAAATAACAAAGGAGGAAACTTTGCATGGAAACGATAAGAAAATTAAATCTTAAAGGCCACTTATTAACTGCCATCTCATATTTAATACCAATTGTCTGTGGAGCAGGATTTTTAGTTGCTATTGGTTCAGCCATGGGTGGAGAAAATCCTGCAGACTTAACAGGAAATTTTAGTATTTGGGATGTACTTGCGACTATGGGAGGGACGACTTTAGGGCTATTGCCTATCGTTATTTCCACAGGTATTTCTTATTCAATTGCTGAAAAAGTAGGTATTGCACCAGGATTTATTGTTGGACTCACAGCCAATGCTATTGAAGCTGGCTTTATTGGCGGTTTGTTAGGTGGCTTTATCGCTGGTTACATTACCATTTTAATCGTAAGGTTTTTAAAAGTTCCGGAATGGGCAAAAGGGTTAATGCCCACTTTAGTGATTCCATTTTTAAGCGCGCTATTGAGTGGGCTGATTATGGTTTACGTTATTGGTACGCCAATTGCAGCATTTACCACCTGGTTAACAGGTGTATTAAATAGTTTGAACTCCTCTTCGATTCTGGTGTTTGGTATAGTGGTAGGCCTTTTAAGTGCAGTTGACTATGGCGGTCCGATTAATAAAACTGTTTTTGCTTTTGTTTTAACACTACAAGCAGAAGGAATTAATGAACCAATTACTGCTTTACAGTTAGTCAATACGGCTACGCCAGTTGGTTTTGGCTTGGCTCATCTTTTTGGAAAAATTATTAACAAACAAATTTATACACCTACTGAGGTGGAAACGTTGAAATCAACCGTTCCTATGGGAATTGTAAATGTTGTTGAAGGAGTTATCCCACTAGCAATGAATGACATTATTCGTAGTGTGGTTGCAAGCGCAATAGGAGGCGCTGCTGGTGGAGCGGTTTCTATGACCCTAGGTGCAGACTCTAGCGTACCCTTTGGCGGGGTGTTAATGCTGCCAACGATGTCAAGGCCTATGGCAGGTGTTCTAGCGTTATTGGCGAATATCGTTGTCACAGCTTTAGTACTGGTAGTGATTAAAAAGAAACTCTCTCCTGAAGATCTTGAAAAACAAGAAGAAGTCGAAGAAGAAGATATTAATCTAAGTGATATCCAAATTACGTAAGTTTTAGAAAGAAGGATTATACATGAACGATGTACAACTTTCACCGTCATTAATGACCATGAATCTGGATAAATTTGAAAAAGAAATTCACTTTTTAAATGACCACGTAGATTCTTATCATATTGATATAATGGATGGTCATTATGTACCTAACATTTCGCTATCTCCATGGTTTATTGAAGAAGTTAGAAAAATAAGTGATGTTCCTATGTCTGCTCACTTAATGGTTACCAATCCCAGCTTTTGGGTACAACAATTAATTGATATAAAATGCGAATGGATTTGTATTCATGCAGAAGTGTTGGATGGACTTGCTTTTCGCTTGATTGATCAGATTCATGAGGCTGGCTTAAAAGCAGGAATTGTGTTAAACCCGGAAACTCCTATTGAAACGATTTTACCTTATGTATCATTACTCGATAAGATTACTGTAATGACTGTGGATCCAGGGTTTGCTGGGCAAAAATTTATTGACCATGCCTTAGAAAAAATTGTTCAACTAAGAGAGTTACGTGAAACAAATGATTATAAGTATTTAATCGAAATGGATGGCTCATCTAATCGAAAATCCTTTGCTAAAATCGATGAGGCGGGACCAGATGTTTATATCGTAGGGCGAAGTGGCTTATTTGGTTTAACTGAAAATATCAAAGAGTCTTGGGAAAAGATGATGACAGACTATAAAGAGACGACCGGTAAAAAATATTATAAAGAGTAAGTTTTGGAACAATTGGTTTGCTAGATTGAACCGGAAAGTAAAAAAGTTGTGGTATCTGTTATCACAGCTTTTTTGCTTTGTATTTTGGTAGTCTTGTGATAAAATCATAGAAATTATCAGTTGCAGAAAAACCAATCATTTAGGAAAGAAGAGGTTGTTATTTGTAATTAGACCGTGACAGCTACTAATGGCAAGGCAACGACCATAATTTCCAAAGGATGGAAAGCGTTTCTCGAAAGTAACTAGAAATGAGGAAAACTAGGGTAGGATCGGCAAAGAGATCCTAGAAATTAAGAAACTAGAGTAGGATTGGAAAAGTGACCCTAGAAATTGGAACATTAGAGTCTCTGGCCCATGTTGAATGCTTGTAAGCTTACGTAAAACTCACCTTTATAACTTGCAAATAACAATTCCACAGTTGGTGAACATTCACGTAGGAGTTGTGTTATAATAAAAATGATTCTAGTGAAATAAAGAACAATCTCGAAGTAAATAGAAGTCGTGTATTATGAACGAGAGGAGTTACAAAGATGGCAGTAGAAACGAAAAGCAGAGAATATGAATATGGTTTTCACGACGATGTCAAACCAGTTTATTCTAGCGGTAGCGGGTTATCAGAAGAAACAGTACGGGAAATGTCTCGTCTAAAAGGTGAACCGCAGTGGATGCTTGATTACCGATTGCGTTCATTAGCATTGTTTCACCAGATCCCACTGCCGGAATGGGGACCGGATTTGTCAGAAATTAATTTTGATGATGTGGTTTATTACCAACGATCAAGTGAAAAAAATACAAATAGTTGGGACGATGTACCTGACAAAATAAAAGATACTTTTGAGCGCTTAGGTATTCCGCAAGCAGAACGCAAATATTTAGCAGGTGCAGCGGCACAATACGAATCTGAAGTAGTTTATCATAATATGAAGGAAGAATTTGCCAAACAAGGGGTTATTTTTACTGATACAGATACGGCGTTGCGTGAATATCCCGAATTAGTTAAAAAATATTTTGCTAGCGTAATTTCTAACGCTGAACATAAATTTACAGCATTAAATGGCGCCGTTTGGTCTGGCGGCACGTTCATCTATGTACCTAAAGGTGTTCAATGTGAAATCCCAGTTCAAACTTATTTTCGGATTAATGGTGAAAATGCAGGACAGTTCGAGCGCTCATTAATTATTGTAGACGAAGGAGCTTCTATTCAATATATTGAAGGCTGTACAGCGCCTAATTATTCAGCGAACAGTCTTCATGCTGCAAGCGTTGAAATCGTGGTTAAAAAGGATGCTTTTTTCCGCTATACAACCATTCAAAACTGGTCAGATAATGTTTATAATCTGGTTACTGAAAGAGGAACGGTAGAAGAAAATGGTACCTTAGAATGGATCGATGGTAATCTTGGCAGCAAGGTGAATATGAAATATCCGTGCAGTATTTTAAAAGGGCCTTATTCCAAAGCTTCAGTGTTATCAATGGCTTTTGCTAATTATGGACAACATTTGGACGCTGGGTGTAAAGTTTTTCACAACGCGCCCCATACTTCTAGCACATTAATTTCAAAATCAGTCGCAAAAGATGGCGGCAAGACAGACTACCGAGGACAAGTGTCGTTTGGACGTAACAGTACAGGTTCTAAATCACATATTGAATGTGATACGATCTTAATGGATGACAAATCAACTTCTGATACGATTCCTTACAATGAAATTTTGAATAACAACGTTGCTTTAGAACATGAAGCGAGTGTATCAAAAATTTCGGAAAACCAATTATTTTACTTGATGTCGCGTGGGATTAGTGAAGAAGATGCTACGGCGATGATTATTAATGGTTTTATGGATCCTATTACGAAGGAACTGCCAATGGAATACGCTGTCGAAATGAATCAACTGATCAACATGAGTATGGAAGGATCTGTTGGTTAAAATCAGAAAAATAGGCATTTTTAATACGCCTATTTTTTTTGCTTTTTTTACAGCAAATTTTGTTTAGAGAAGTAGAAAAAGTAAAAACGGCGGTTATTATAGGTGGCAGACGCTTATTGAAATCTTCTTTTTTTGTGATATAGTTAACTTGAAAGAGAGCGGCTTTTAGTAAAATGATCATTTTCAAGTGAAAGGATGTCGGCAAATGGCATTAGCAAAAATTGTATACGCTAGTATAACAGGAAATACAGAAGAAATTTCAGAGTTTTTAGAAGAGTATTTTGCTAATTTAGACATAGACGTTGAAAGAGTAGAAGCAGATGATGCAGTAGCTGACTTTTTTGCTGATGCGGATTTGTGTGTCGTGGCTACTTACACGGACGATGAAGGGGCGTTGCCCATGGAGTTAGAAGACTTCTATGATGATTTGCCAGAACAAGACCTGACAGGCAAAGTTTATGGTGTAGTAGGAAGCGGCGATAACGAATTATATCCAGAATTTTTCTGTGACGCAGCAGTAAATTTTGATCAAGCTTTTACTGAGACCGGTGCAACCCAAGGTCATGAAGTTGTGAAGATCGAAAATGAAGCAGAGGATGAAGATAAGGTTCGTTTAGAAGAGTTTGTGAAAACACTGGCGAGTCTTTAAAAAAGCCAGAAAAGAAATGAAACCAGATCACATAATAAATTTCCTGGTATTTTACTTTTTAAGTAACGTATTAGGAATTTTTTTGTTGCAATTATTAGCCCTTTCAGTGTAAAATCTATTGAGGTAAATGTAGGCAAATAAAAAAGAAACCGCTACTCTAGTGACTAGTTTGACTGGTGCTAGTTATCAGAGGCTGTTTCTTATGGAATTTGTTATAATAGTTTTAACGGAAACAATGAAAAAGCAATGGTAGTCAGATTCTTTGCAATATTGTTTCATACATATTACCATGGTAAAGGAATACGTATAATTGAAAGGAGAAAACAAGTTATTATGACTGATCAAAAAATAGATGGATGGGTTGCAGGACTCAAAGTACTCGAAGAGTGGGGCGTGCAAGATGTTTTTGGTATCCCAGCTGGCTCATTAAATTCTTTGATGGACGCTTTTGAAAAAGAACAAGAAAATATTAACTTTGTTCAAGTTCGCCATGAAGAAACAGGAGCACAAGGGGCAGCAATGTATGCCAAATTCAACAACAAATTAGGTGTTTGTCTTGGCTCTGCCGGACCTGGCGCAACTCATTTATATAATGGTTTGTACGATGCAAAATTTGACCATGTTCCTGTATTGGCTATCTTGGGTCAACGTACACTTAAAGAATCCAATATGGATGCTTTCCAAGAAATGAATCAAAACCCATTATTTAACGATGTAGCGGTATATAACCGCCGGGTGGCTTACCCTGAACAATTGCCTAAAGTCCTTGATGAAGGTATTCGTGCAGCAATTGCAAATAAAGGTGTAGCTGCTGTGGAAGTACCAGTTGATTTTGGTTGGGAACAATTAGATACAGCCACTCGTTATTCATCTGCTGAAGATTACCGCGATTTCCCTGAACTTGGGTTAAATGAAGCAGATATTGACGCTGCAGTTGAAGCTTTGTCTAACGCTAAACGTCCAGTCATTTATGCCGGTAAAGGTACACGTGGACATTCAGAAGATGTTATCGCACTAAGTCGCAAAATTAAAGCGCCTGTCGCAATTACAGGAATTAACTTTGATGATTACAATTATGACTTTGACGCTCTTTTGGGATCTGCTCACCGTGTAGGTTGGAAACCAGCTAACGAAGCATTTGAAGAAGCCGATGCAGTGCTTTTTGCAGGCAGTAACTTCCCATTTGCTGAAGTTACGGGTAAATTTGACCATGTTGATAAATTTATCCAAATTGATATTGACCAACAAAAATTAGGTAAACGTCATTTTGCTGATGTTGCAATCCTTGGTGATGGTGGCGCTGCTATCAAAGCTATTACAAATAAAATTGACGAAAAAGAAGACAATGGTTGGTATCAAGCAAATATTGATAATGTTGCAAACTGGAAAGCATATATGCAAAAACTAGAAAACAAAAAATCTGGTCCTTTACAACTTTATCAAGTATTCAAAGCTATTAATGATGTATCAAAAGAAAATGCTGCTTATTCCATCGACGTAGGGAATACAACACAAACTTCTATTCGTCATTTACACATGACTCCGAAAAACTTATGGCGTACTTCTGAAGTATTTGCCACAATGGGTAACGGTTTGCCAGGAGCTCTAGCAGCTAAATTAGGTCAACCGGATCGTCAAGTTTGGAACCTATCTGGTGATGGTGGCTTTGCTATGGCAATGCAAGATGTTGTTACAGCTGTAAAATATAATTTAGCTTCTATTCATGTGATATTTACCAACGAACGTTTTGGTTTTATTCGTGATGAACAAGAAGACACCAATGACAACTTTTATGGTGTTGATATTACAGATGTAGACTTTGCTGCAATTGCTAAAGCACAAGGCGCAGTGGGCTATACAGTTACTGAAATTTCACAATTACCTGATGTTTTTGCTAAAGCAAAAGCAGATGAAGAAGCTGGCCGTGTCGTTCTAATTGATGCTAAAATCACTGAAGAACGTCCACTTCCAGTAGAAGAATTGAAATTAGATCCATACTTCTTTTCACAAAACGAAGTTGACGAGTTTAAATCTCGTTATGAAGCTGAAGAGTTACAGCCATTCAGTCATTATTTGGAAGAAGAAGGATTGGAAATAAAAGCTCATAAACGCTAATTCGTATGAATTAGTAAAAGAGCGATCGAAGAAATGAGTAAAATCATTTTTCGGTCGCTCTTTTTTGTCTTATAAAAGAAGGGGGGAGTGTAGACAACAAATTCCCTCCTCCCTTTTAGATATTTAGCATGAATGTTAAAGCTGTCTTAAGAAAGTTCCACTAATATTATAATTTCATAAGAATTCCGAAGAAAAACAGTGCTGGCTTATAAAACTGGTTACAATAAAGCTGAAAAGAGGGAGGGAGTCCCTAAAAAATTATCGAGGAGGATATTTAGTTAAAATGGACGCCAAAACGAAAGTTGCTGCTGGGATTTTAGCTTTGTTGACGTTTTTTTCTGCCCCGTTATTTTCGCTAATTATGGGTGCATTTATTGTTCTTTATTTACGACGTAAGCAAAGAACAGTAAATAGTTAAAAAAAGCGGGAAAGCCACTTTTAAGTGAAAGCTTTCCCGCTTTTTTTATTTGCGTAATTCATCTAAAAATTGAGTTTTTGTTGACGTTTGGTCATCTCTTGTTTTTAAGACTTTTGCGGGAGTACCGCCTACAACACTGCCAGCTTCGACATCTTTTGTCACAACTGAACCTGCTGCTACGATAGCATCCTTGCCTACACGTACACCTTCTAAAATAACAGAATTTGCACCAATTAATACGTTGTCTTCAATGACGACAGGGTCAGCAGAAGGTGGCTCAAGGACACCTGCTAACACAGCACCAGCACCGATATGAGCCCGTTTGCCTACCGTTGCTCGTGCTCCTAAAACAGCTCCCATATCTATCATCGTTTCTTCACCGACAACAGAGCCAATGTTGATAATAGCTCCCATCATAACTACAGCATTTTTTTCGATAATTACTTGATCACGAATCATTGCACCAGGTTCGATTCGGGCATCAACAGTAGTCAAATCTAGCATAGGAACGGCTGAATTGCGGCGATCGTTTTCGAGATAATAATCGTTGATTAATTCTTTATTCTCACTTAAAAATTGTTGGATTTCATTTGCATTGCCAAGGACCAGATTGCCAAAAGTTTTCACATTCTTGGTAGACATTTGTGTTACATCACCATTAATGTAGGCTTTAACCGGCGTTTCTTTTTCGGCTTCTTTAATATAATTGGCAATTTCATAAGCGTCTGTAAAACGTAATTCTGACATTTCATCACCTCTTTATTTTAATAAGTCTTTCATAGAATACATACCTGGTTTTTGTTCTTGTAGAAACTTCCCTGCTTTTAATGCACCATTAGCAAAAATGCCGCGTGATAGTGCTGTGTGTTTTAATTCGATCACTTCGTCATTTCCTGCATAAATCACGGTATGTTCTCCTGGAATAGTGCCGCCGCGTACTGCATGAATTCCCATTTCGTTGATAGGGTTGGTATTTTCTTTACCGGAGCGTCCAAATACATAATCTTTTTTTTCTTGGCAAACATCATTGATACTGTCAGCAAGCAATAATGCTGTACCACTTGGTGCATCTTTTTTTTGATTATGATGTTTTTCTACAATTTCGATATCGAAATCTTCTTCTAAGGCAGGCGTTATTTTTTGCAATGCCTCAATTAATACATTGATTCCTAAAGACATGTTGGCGGAATAAAAAATGGGAATTGTCCGGCTTGCTTCTTGCATTTTTTGCTTAGTCTTTTCCGAAAGTCCCGTAGTTGCAACAACGACGGGTAATTTTTTTTGCACACATTGGTCGACTAAAGCTGCAACGCTACTATCATGCGAAAAATCGATGACAACGTCTGCTGTTTCGGTAGCATCTGCTAATGTTTGATAAATTGGAAAATCTGCTTCTTGCCGGTCACGATCAATACCTGCGACTACGGTTAAGTCTTCGCTATTATTGATTTCTTTTTGTAATTCTTGTCCCATACGGCCGAAACAACCGTTTAAAATAATATGAAGCATCTATCATCCCTCCTTATAAAAGACCGTATGCTGTCATTTGCGTTTTTAAGTTCGCTAAAGTTTCTGCTTCAGGTTCAGCTAAAGGCAAGCGATAAGAAAGCTCACATTTTCCTAAAAGAGAGACGGCTGCTTTGATCGGCACCGGATTGACTTCTGAAAAAGCGGCTTGAATTAAAGGTAGTTGGTTCAACTGAGTTGCTTGAGCTTGTTTAATATGACCACTTAAGAAGTTGTTGACCATTTGAGCTGTTTCTTTAGGTAATATATTAGAAATCGTTGAAATGACACCTGAACCACCTACGGATAGTAAAGGTAAAACTTGATCGTCATTTCCTGAATAAAGCGCAAAATTTTCATCAACTAATTGGGCAATTTCAACAATTTGAGCAATATCTGCGCTAGCTTCTTTAATTCCTACAATATTTGGAATTTGTTTTAATTCTTTAACCATTTCATAAGTTAAGTTCATCCCGGTACGTGAAGCAACCGAGTAAAGGATAACGGGCAGTTCGATTTGATCACAGATTGCTTTATAATGAGCAACTAAGCTTTTCTTCGTTGCTTTGTTATAATAAGGAGTGACAACTAGTAATGCGTCAGCTCCTACGCGTTCGGCTTCTTTTGCTAAATGAATTCCGTGTTGTGTGTTGTTCGAACCCGTTCCAGCAATGACGGGAATCCTTTTATTGACTTTTTTAGCCACCGCTTCAATTACTGAAATATGTTCCTCATCATCTAATGTAGACGCTTCGCCTGTCGTTCCACAAGCAACGATAGCATTGATTCCTTCGCTGACTTGCCATTCGACTAGCTCATCTAATTTTTGGTAATCGACGGAGCCATCTTTTTTCATTGGCGTAACGAGTGCAACCCCGGATCCTGTAAATACTGTCAATGACGCCACTTCCTTTCAAGTAATTCAATGAATGAAAAATAAAAATATTAAATTGTTACAATTTTTCCACTATTGATTAATTGGAATTATATA
>JAKDZT010000233.1 GCA_030462125.1 Tetragenococcus sp. | reverse complement strand
ACTTGCTTCGGGAGTAAGGGGTCGCAGGTTCAAATCCTGTTTTCCCGATTTTTTTGATGAAGTTATACAAACCAAAAACAGGAGCATTTTTGCTGCCTGCTTTTTTTATAGGACTTATTTTTCAAACGTAAGAGATAGAAAACGAGGAAGATAATGGAAAAAATACGAATATTACATACCAACGATTTACATTCACATTTAGAGAAGTGGCCTAAGATCCGCCGCTTTTTGCAAGAACGACAAAAAACGACAACAGATGAGACAACTCTAACTGTTGATTTAGGTGATTTTTGTGACCGTTGGCATCCCTTAACAGAGGCGACAAATGGCAAAGCAAACATTGAACTGATGAAACAAGTGCACTATGATGCGGCTACTATTGGCAATAATGAAGGCATTGGCAATAGTAAAAGTGAGTTAAACCATTTGTACGATGCAGCTGATTTTCCTGTGGTATTGGCGAACCTTTTTGATAAAAGTACTTTACATCTGCCAGATTGGGCACATGAACATAAAATTATAACCACTAAAAAAGGCACAAAAATTGGTTTAATTGGGGCTACTGCTCCTTTTCCTTTATCTTATACTCCCAATGGTTGGGATGCACGAAGCTGGACAGATATTTTACCTAATATTGTTCAGTTTTTACGAAAAAAGGTTGATGTGCTGATTCTACTAAGCCATTTAGGCATTAATGATGATCGACAAATTGCCAAAGAACTCCCTGAGTTTGACGTTATTATAGGTTCACATACGCATCATTTATTTCCAAATGGAGAAAAAGATGGGGATACTCTTCTTGCTGCAGCTGGTAGATTTGGTGAATACGTAGGGGAAGTCACTCTTTTTTTAGATAAGCAGCAGGTAGATAAAGCTCGAGCAGACACGTTTGCTACCCAAGAAATGCTTAGCTATCCTGAAGATGAAGCTGAAATTTTTAACTACACTGATGAAGGCGAAAAAATGTTACAAGACAAGAAAGTGGCTTGGTTACCATGTGACCTTAGTGTTGATCAACAAGAACATTCATTAGTAGATGAAACTTTGACAGCGGTGAAAAAAAGAGGAGCAACCCAGGCGGCAATTTTAAATACGGGTCTTTTTTTAGATGATTTATCAAAAGGTGTGGTCAATCAAGATGATTTGCATATGATCTTACCCCATCCGATGCATTTGATTCGCGTCACATTAAAAGGTTCAGACCTTATTCGGTTGATTTTGGAAATGGAGAAAAATCGTCACTTTTTACGAAATTATCCTATCCGAGGAATGGGATTTCGTGGAAAGATTTTTGGAGAAATTGTTTACTCTGGTATACAATACGATACAACTAATCACCAGGTGAAATGGTTAAATCAAACGATTGGTCCAGAGGAATCGTATAGTTTCACGACAGTGGATCATTTTATGTTTATTCCTTTTTTTCCTACGATTGAAATTGCTGGAGAAACCGAATTTCTCTTTCCTGAATTTATCCGGACAGTATTAGGGGATTATCTAGCACAAAAATTTCCACTTTCACTAGAAAACAAGTTATAATATGGGTGAGGCGGTGAAAAAATGACTACAGATAAAGAAAATATTACAGAAGAAGTCACAGCAGTTTTATCAGAAATTGTAGATGACGATAAAAAAGAAAAACCGCAAAAAGGAAAAGAAGTTTTTCCAATCAATGAAACGGAATTTATGCTCGATGACCGTCGTTACAAGCTGGTTGAAAATTATCGTGACGGTTTTGACGCCCAAAGATTAGGCGAAAGGTATAGCGATGTCTTGGCTAAATATGATTATATTGTAGGCGATTGGGGACATGAGCAACTACGCTTAAAAGGTTTTTTCGCCACAAAAAATCGCAAGTCTTCTCCTGATCAAAAAATTAATATGTTAGAAGATTATTTGTATGAGTATTGTAATTTCGGCTGTGCTTATTTTGTTGTCGAGTGTGTTGATCGAGCAAATGAAAAAACAAAACCAAATCGGCGGCGTAAAAAACCACATAATAAGAAAAACAAACAAGCACATGTGGCAGAAAAGAAAGAGAAAGTACAAAAACGGACAAGTAATAAACCGGTTATTAAGAAAAAACAAACCAAAGAAAAAAGTTCTAATGAGAAAAAGGTTGTTAAAAAAGAAACTAGGGAATTTGTTATTCGAAAGAAAGAGGATTAGGGTATGAAATATAAAGGTTATTTAGTTGATATGGACGGTACCATCTATTTAGGTTCAGAGCCAATACCAGCGGGTAAACGTTTTATTGATACATTAAAAGAAAAAGAGCTCCCCTTTCTTTTTGTCACGAACAATACGACAAAAAGCCCAGAAACGGTGCAAAAACGTTTAGCTAATGAGTTCGATATTCAAGTAGAAGCAGATCTTATCTATACTGCGAGTTTAGCAACCATCGATTATATGAAAGATGATGCTAAAGGTGATAAAGTTTATGTCATTGGGGAGGCAGGTCTGATTGATTTGATTTTAGAAGCAGGTTTTGTTTGGGATGAAGATAATCCCGATTATGTAGTAGTGGGCCTTGATTCACAAGTAACATATGAAAAGTTTACGGTCGCAACGCTAGCCATTCAAAAGGGCGCAACTTTTATAGGCACTAATTCGGATAAAAATTTGCCAAATGAAAGAGGGCTGGTGCCAGGAGCTGGCGCACTGATTAGTCTGCTCGAGACTGCGACACAAACTGAACCCATTTATGTGGGTAAGCCCGAAGCTGTAATCATGGAAAAAGCTTTAGACCGTATCGGATTAACCAAAGATGAGGTTCTCATGGTGGGCGATAACTATGAAACAGATATCCTATCAGGCATCGATAACGGAATTGATACTTTGCTGGTTCTTTCTGGGTTTACTCCCAAAGAAGCTGTACCCTCACTGCCTGTCGCACCAACATACGTGCTTGATAGTCTAGATGAATGGGACTTTGATAAATGAAAAAATCACAAACCGGGATTGAACGTTTAGGTATTTTTTGTCTATTTTTAACATTGATCAGCTTAGCAGTTGCTTTGACAATTAACGCACGTTTTATCTATGTAATAGATATTGATCATTTAAATATTTTAGA
>JAKDZT010000040.1 GCA_030462125.1 Tetragenococcus sp. | reverse complement strand
TTGTTATGCCAACGGTTCTAGTTATTTCGCTTTCCCTTAATCCACGCTTTAATTTTGTTCGTTTCTATTAAATAAACGACCCAAAAACCCTCTTTTTTTCATAGAATGTTCGCTTTTTTAAAAGACTTTCTCCAACAATTTCTATTATTCTTTAAAGAATAGGTACAAAGCTTATCAAATTTTCCTATTTTTTGGTAAAATGTAATTAAACATTACCGTTAACTACGAGGAGGACTCTAGATGAAAATACTAGTTGCTGACGATGATAAAGAAATCGTTGAATTACTAAGCATTTATTTACACAACGAAGGCTATGAACCTGTTGTAGCCTATGATGGAAAAGAAGTACTTTCCAAAATACACACTGTGTCTGATATCGAACTTGTTATTTTAGATATTATGATGCCTGAACTAGATGGAATGCAAATTGTTAAAACATTAAGGAAAGAATCACAAATTCCAATTATATTACTAACCGCCAAAACGACTGACATGGATAAAATTAAAGGTTTAGTCGCTGGTGCGGATGATTATGTAACAAAACCATTTAACCCACTTGAAGTAATGGCCCGGGTTAAATCCTTATTAAGAAGGACACAAACACAAGTATCTTCCGAACAACCCGATATTTTAGAAATTAGCTCCCTTGTTATTAATCGTGATTCTCATGAAGTAAGAACAGTTGGAGGTAAACAAATCCAGTTGACTGCTTTAGAATTTGGCATACTTTATTTATTAGCTTCACATCCAAACCGAGTTTTCAGTGCGGATGAAATTTTTGAACGAGTTTGGAAGCAAGAAAGTGTGGTTTCAGCCAAAACCGTCATGGTCCACGTAAGTCATTTACGTGACAAAATCGAAGAAGCCACTGGCGGTGAAAAAATCATTCAAACCGTATGGGGAGTGGGCTACAAGATCGATGCGAAATAAAAAAGAACCAAAAAAAAGAGTCGTTCTTACATCAAAGGAAATTAGTGAGTTATTTGTTGAAGCGATCATTACCATTATTTTACTGGTCATTGTTAATATAGCCATATTGGTCATACTTTCTTCTATAATAAGTAATACGCCTGCTTTAAATGAAGCAGTATTTGAATCACGAACGAGTTTTGTAAGAAACTTTAATACGGATATTTTTCTTAGTGGGAGAAATATTTTGTTTCCTATTTTACTTGTTTTAGATGCTATTTTTTTATATTGGCGTTTAATCCGACGTTATCGACAAATGCAGCAACGTCATATCATTAGTGAGCTGCATTATATCGCAAATGGGAATTATGATCACCGCATCCCTTTCGAATTACGTGGGGACCTCGCACGGTTAGTCGATAGTATTAATGGTTTAGTTGATAGTACGGTTACAGCTATAGAAGAAGAACGTCGTATTGAAAAATCAAAAGATGAATTGATTACAAATGTTAGTCATGATATCAGAACGCCTTTGACCTCAATCATCGGCTATTTGGGATTGATTGAAGACAGGCAATACCACTCAGAAGAAGAATTATTGAAATATACACACACGGCTTTTCTCAAAACAAAACAAATGAAATCTCTAGTGGACGATTTATTTGAGTATACCAAAGCGCGTCAACCGAGCAGCCCAGTGAATTTGATGACTTTTGATATGGTTCAACTAGTAGAACAACTAGCTGCTGATTTTGAACTTGAAGCACGTAATAAAGGAATTACCATTGAAACGACTGCTCAACCGCAACAACTTTTGATGGAAGGTGATACGGAAAAACTGGTTCGTGTATTCAATAATTTACTTTCGAACGCGCTAAAATACGGCGAAGGTGCTAGTAAAATTGTTATCCAACTTGAAAAAACTGGGACTGAAGCAGTTATTTCTGTTAAAAATAATGGCAAGATGATTCCAAAACAATCATTAGATTCACTATTTGACCGTTTTTATCGCGTGGAAGAATCGCGTTCACAAGAAACTGGAGGGACAGGTCTAGGCCTGTCTATTGCTCAAAGTATTATTGCTTCACACGGTGGTTATATTTATGCTAAATCTAACCCAGACTGGACCTCTTTTATCATTCATTTACCACTAGTTAGTAATAATCAGACAACTAGTTGACGAAACGCGCTTTTTCAGCTATGCTAAATGCATCATAGCAACAAGCAGAAAACCTAGTACATGATTTTTCCTTTTAAGAGAGCTGATGGTTGGTGTAAATCAGTAAAGGAAAATGATGGAATCCAGTTTTCAATGCTTCTTTTAAGAAAAGAACCTTTACTCTTTGGTTACAAGAGTCAAGTGCGGCTTTACAGTCGAACTTGGGTGGCACCGCGAAGATAACTATTTCGTCCCAAGCAAAATAGCTTAGGGAAGGAATAGTTTTTTATTTTATAATTTTTGAGGAGGAAAAATATTGTTAGCCGTTAAAACCATTCGTGAACACTTTGATGAAGTCAAAGAAAAATTACAAACGCGGGGCGTTCCGGAAGAAAACTTAACAGAATTTCTTCGTTTAGATAAAGAACGCCGTAATTTATTAGTTGAAACAGAAGAAAAGAAAAAATATCGAAATAACGTATCAGAAAAAATTGCTGAAGCTAAACGTAATAAAGAAGATACTTCAGAACAAATCGCTGAAATGCGTGAAGTTGGTAGCAAAATTAAATCTTTGGATAATGAAATTACGACAATTGATGAAAAACTAAATGCTATAGCTACATCCCTACCGAATCTTCCTCACGATAGCGTTCCTGTAGGAGAAGACGAAAACGATAATGTGGAAGTACGGAAATGGAGTACTCCTCCTTCTTTTGATTTTGAACCAAAAAACCATTGGGATATTGCTGAAAATTTGGATATACTTGATTTTGAACGTGGAGCAAAAGTTTCTGGTAGTCGTTTTGTTTACTATAAAGGTTTAGGCGCCCGTCTAGAACGTGCGTTGTATAATTTTATGCTGGATCAACATGTATACCAACAAGGATATACAGAAGTGATCCCGCCCTATGCGGTAAACAGTCAAGCAATGTTTGGTAGTGGACAGTTCCCTAAATTTACAGAAGATGTTTTTCAACTAGAAGATAGTGATTTAACCTTAATTCCAACTGCCGAAGTGCCTTTGGTAAATTATTATAGTAATGAAATTTTAGATGAAAGTCAGTTACCCGTTTATTTCACCGCATTAAGCCCAGCATTTCGTTCAGAAGCTGGTAGCGCTGGACGAGACACTAGAGGCTTAATTCGCTTACATCAATTCAATAAAGTAGAAATGGTCAAATTTTCAGACAGTGAGCATTCCTATGATGAACTAGAAAAAATGACCGCTGACGCAGAAACCATCCTACAAAAATTGGGGCTTTCTTATCGTGTCATTACTCTATCCACGGGTGACATGGGGTTTGCTGCAGCTAAAACTTATGATTTAGAAGTATGGATCCCAGCGCAAAATATGTACAGAGAAATTAGTTCTTGTTCGAACTGTGAAGATTTTCAAGCGCGTCGTGCCATGATTCGGTACCGTGACAAAGAAGGAAAGCCGCACTACGCTCACACATTAAACGGTTCTGGCTTAGCTGTAGGTCGTACAGTAGCCGCTATTTTAGAAAACTATCAAAATGAAGATGGCACTGTAACGATTCCTGAAGTCCTTGTTCCTTATATGGGTGATAAGACAAAAATTAGTTAAAAAAGGCACGACAACAGTTTGAAGTGTTGTCGTGCCTTTTCTATTACTGTCCGATCGAATAGTTCGGCGCTTCTTTAGTAATTTGGATATCATGCGGATGGGACTCTTTTAAGCCATTACCACTCATTTGGATAAACTGTGCATCATCGCGCAATGCTTTTAAGTCCGCAGCTCCAACATAACCCATGCCAGACCTTAGTCCACCTAGCATTTGGAAAATGATGTCTGCTGCACTCCCTTTATAAGTAACTCGACCTTCAATTCCTTCAGGAACTAGTTTGTTTGCTTCATTGACTCCGCCTTGGAAGTAACGATCACTTGAACCTTTTTCCATCGCGCTAAGTGAACCCATGCCACGATAAGTTTTAAAACGTCGACCTTGATAAATTTCAAATTCGCCCGGTGATTCTTCCGTGCCTGCTAGCATACTACCTAACATCACAGCATGGCCACCTGCTGCTAATGCCTTTACAATGTCTCCAGAAAATTTAATACCGCCATCAGCGATAATGGTCTTCCCATACTTACGAGCGACCGAAGCTGCATCATAAACAGCTGTTAATTGAGGAACGCCTACACCAGCAACCACGCGTGTTGTACAAATGGAACCTGGACCAATTCCCACTTTTACTACATCGACACCAGCATCATACAAAGCTTTTGTTCCCTGAGCTGTAGCAACATTGCCAGCAATCAAAGTCGTTTGCGGAAATTGAGCTCGAATTTCCTTGATTTTGCGTAAAACGCCAGCGCTATGTCCATGAGCTGTATCAATCACGATAGCATCAGCCCCTGCATCTAATAGTGCTTGGGCGCGTTCAAATGTATCACTTGTAATACCTACGGCTGCTGCAGCTAATAAACGTCCATGTTCATCTTTAGCAGCATTAGGGTATTGAATAACTTTTTCAATATCTTTAATAGTAATGAGACCGTTCAGACAGCCTTTGTCATCGACAATCGGTAATTTTTCAATTTTATGTGATTGTAAAATTTCTTCTGCGTCTTCCAAGGAAGTTCCTACAGGAGCTGTGATTAAATCCTCTTGGGTCATAATTTCACCAATTGGGATAGAATAATCTGTAACAAAACGCAAGTCGCGATTCGTCATAATCCCCACTAATTTACGATTTTCCATTGTTTCTACTACAGGGATACCACTAATTCGATAACGACTCATCAATTCTTCTGCCTCAGAAACTAAATGACTAGGTGTTAAAAAGAAGGGATCTATAATCACACCACTTTCTGAGCGTTTTACTTTGCGTACTTCATCCGCTTGAGCTGTAATTGACATATTCTTATGAACAACACCAAGACCGCCTTGTCTAGCCATCGCAATCGCCATATTGCTTTCTGTTACGCTATCCATACTGGCACTTAAAATTGGCACATTGAGTTGAATATTTTCAGCTAATTTTACTTGCATGTTAACGTCATCAGGTAATACCTGACTTTCTTGCGGAATAAGCAACACGTCATCAAATGTTATTCCCTTTTTTTCAAACTTCGTTTCCCAGTTGGACATCTGTTATAAACACTCCTTTAATTTAAAATCAGTGAAAGTACTTTCACCATTGCCTAGGTAACCCAATCTATTTTATTTTAACGAAAGTAGCAAAAATTACATATGAAGTCAACCTTTTCAAACTTTACAGTAAAGAAAAAAAGGCTGGAAAGTAACTAATGTTCCAGCCTTTTTGATCATTTATTGCTTAGGCATCGACAAACTGCCAATAATATTGTACTTCTTCTTCAAATAATAACGAAGTAATAGCGCAGCCCCGCCGATGAGCACCAAAAAGAATGGGTCTAAAACCGGATTGATCACACCAGGTAATAAGGCCGATAACGAGATGACTGCTGTCCATACAAAGAAGGAAGCAATTAAGATCAGGATCGATTTCCATAATTTTGGACGCTGACTTTTATCAGCTCCTGGGCGTTCATATTGGTAGAGATATTTGTACATCAAATAAAAGACCCAACCGCCGACCATTGCCATTAGTATCAAGGTAACAATACCGTAGACTTGGTTATTCTCATTAGAAAATAAACCTATAATCCCCATCATTAACCCAAAGACGCCTAAGATTAATAAAGTATTATCCAACCACATCAAAACTGGCTTTGAAGCTTCCGTTTTTGCCGGCGTAGCTAAAATTTCTTCCGTTCGTTCTGAAACTGTACCATAAAGTTGTCGAGCTGTGCGTCCAGTTTTTTGTTCTTCTACTAACACTGGTAACATCTCATGTAAGGCTTGTACTTTTTCTTCTTCTGACAGATTAGCAGCCTCAAGCGCTTTGTTTAAATCAAAAATATATTGCTGGTTTCTTTTCGTTAGTTGTTGTTCCCACTCGCGGTTTTCTGCCGCATATTCTCGCAGCTTTTCTGCTTCCATGGTCTTTGTTTCTCCCTTCTTGTTTGGTAAACAAGCATTTGACAAGGATTATTCTAATATCCTTCATTCCTGCTTTAAAAGTCTATTATACGTTGAAACGAAATAGCATAACATCGCCATCTTGCACAACATAATCTTTACCTTCTAGACGAACACGGCCGGCATCTTTGGCTGCGTTCATACTTTCATACTTATCAAGATCTGCAAAAGATACCGTTTCTGCCCGGATAAACCCTCGTTCAAAATCCGAATGAATAATTCCAGCGGCTTGCGGCGCTTTAATGCCTTTATGAAATGTCCAAGCACGAACTTCAGGCTCGCCCGCTGTAAAGTATGTCGCTAAACCTAGTAAATGAAAGGAAGTACGAATTAATTGATCCAATCCACTTTCTTTAATCCCTAAATCTTCCAAAAATTCAGCTTTATCTTCATCATCTAGCTCAGCAATTTCTTCTTCAATTTGAGCACAAACCGTGATCACTTCAGCATTTTCCGTTGCTGCAAATTCTTGTACTTCTTGTACATAGTGGTTACTTGATGGGGCTTGTACGTCTTCTTCAGCTACATTGGCCACGTATAAAACGGGTTTGACTGTTAGTAAGAACAGGTCTTTGACAATTGGTTGCTCCTCATCAGAAAATTCGATGGTCCGCGCCGATTTACCTGCTTCTAAAACTGTCTTAATTTTATCCAAAACAGCTAATTCTGCCATTGCTGCTTTATCTTTGGTTTTAGCTACTTTTTCAACACGAGTGTATCGTTTATTGACTGTTTCTAAATCTGCTAAGATTAGTTCTAAATTGATCGTTTCAATATCAGATAAAGGCGCAATCTGACCATCTACGTGAGTAATATTGTCATCATCAAAGCAACGTACCACGTGACAAATAGCATCTACTTGCCGAATATGACTTAGAAACTGATTGCCGAGCCCTTCGCCTTCACTCGCTCCTTTAACAATCCCCGCAATATCGGTAAATTCAAAGGTCGCAGGCGTAGTTTTTTTAGGTTGAAATAAATCAGTTAAACGTTGCAAGCGCCAATCAGGCACTTCGACCATCCCTACATTAGGATCAATAGTTGCAAAAGGGTAGTTTGCTGCTTCTGCACCAGCTTTTGTAATTGCGTTAAACAAAGTGGATTTACCGACATTAGGCAACCCAACAATTCCAGCGGTCAATGCCATCTACTTTCACTCTTCCTTTTTCTTTTCTATTACTTTTTTCATTTTCTTTTCAAATTCGCGGCGTGTCATCATCACAATATGACCGCAGTTTGCACATTTTATTTTAATATCAGCACCCATGCGTATGATTTGCCAACGATTTGTTTGGCAAGCATGCGGTTTTTTCATTTCTACAATATCCCCTAGGTCATACATAAGCATTCTCCTTGTTATTCTTCATCAAAGTGAATATTTAAAATATCTAGTATGCGTGTCAAATCATTTTGCGATAGGTAGTCAATCTCAATTTTTCCTTTGCCTTTTTTCTCTTTAATCTGTACGCTCGTTCCGAATTTATCCATCAAACGGTCTTCGCTTTCGCGTAGATAATAAGGCTTTTCTTTAACCACCCGAGGGACTTTCTTTTTGTCTTTTGCTTCATTTGCATCTATTACCAACTGTTCTAGTTGGCGTACAGTCAAATTTTCTTTCACACATCGATTAGCAAGCTTCAATAATTGTTCTTTATTTTTTAAACCTAATAAAGTCCGTGCTTGCCCCATCGATAGTCGATCATCTTGTACCATTTCTTTGACTAATTTCGGTAAAGTCAGCAAGCGTAAATAGTTTGCAATATAAGGCCGGCTTTTGCCCAAACGTTCAGCGACTTCTGCTTGTGTTAAGTGAAGATTTTTCATTAACATCTCATAGGCTTCTGCTTCTTCTAAGGGATTTAAATCTTCCCGTTGTAAATTTTCCAAAACAGCAACTTGCATCATTGCTTCTTCGTCAAAATCACGAATAATCGCGGGAATTCGTTCTTTTTTAGCTAGTTTAGAAGCACGGAAACGACGTTCACCGGCAATGATTTCATAGCCTTTAACGGTTGATTTACGTACAATAATCGGCTGGAAAACCCCAGATTTTTCAATCGAATTTGCCAATTCTTGTAGAGATTTTTCTTCAAATGTTTTTCTTGGTTGGTAAGGATTCGGACGTAACTCGTTTAACGAAAGTTCAACGATCTTTTCCGTTGCAACATCGACTTCTTCAATATCAGATAAATCTTGAAACAACGCGTTGATCCCTTTTCCTAAACTTTTATTTTGCTTTTTCACGAGTCAACACTTCCTTTGCTAGTGCTTGATAGACTTCAGAACCTTTGGAACGCAAATCATAGTCCACAATGGATAGGCCGTGGCTAGGCGCTTCGGATAAGCGTACATTTCTAGGGATAATCGTGTCATAGACTTTTTCTTGGAAATAACGTCGGACTTCATCGACCACTTCTACTCCAAGATTGGTACGCGCATCATACATTGTCAATAAGACACCCTCGATTTCCAATTCGGGGTTAAAGTGTTTTTGCACCAAACGTACAGTGTTTAATAATTGGCTTAAACCTTCTAAGGCGTAGTACTCACATTGTACGGGGATCAAAATGGCGTCACTTGCCGTAAATGCATTAATCGTTAAATGACCTAGTGAAGGCGGACAATCGATCAAAATAAAATCATATTGATCTTTAATCTCATTAACGGCCGTTCTCAAGCGAGACTCTCGAGCCATCAAAGAAGTCAACTCAATTTCTGCTCCTGCTAATTGCAAAGTTGCTGGTACGACGTCTAAATTCGCACGAGAACTAGGCAATATTGTATCCGCAATATTGATTTCATTAATTAAAACATCATAAACATCTTGTACTACATCGGGTTTACGTATACCGACTCCACTTGTCGCATTTCCCTGCGCATCGATATCTACTAGTAAAACTTTTTTACCTAGGTAGGCTAAACACGCACCTAAACTAACTGCGGTGGTCGATTTACCAACGCCGCCTTTTTGATTTGCAACAGAAATAATACGAACCATAAAATGCTTCCTCCTCTATTAGAGGCTGGTAAAAGAGGGACTTTCCTCACATCCTGCCTTTGAATTTTTATTTTATCGGCTTTTTATTCGGTAAGCCAGGTTTTCTCGGGTACTTTTTCGGAGTTTCTTTTTTCTTTTCCATCACTAGAACATGTCGCTCATCTTTTGTATTAGGTAAATAAATCTGCTTATCTTCTATGAATTTAGCTCCTAAAGTCGCTATTGCTGCTTTTGCTTCGGCCAACTCTTCTTGGCTTCTAGCTGCTTTTAAGGCATAAAAATAGCCGTCCTTTTTTACAAGAGGTAAGCAAAGTTCACATAAAACGTTCAGCCGGGCAACCGCTCTTGCTATCACATAGTCATAAGAGGCGCGATTTACTGTCTTTTGACCAAATGTTTCTGCTCGGTCGTGAAACAATGACACTTGTTTTAAGTCCAGTTCAGTGATTAATGTATGCAAAAAATTGATACGTTTATTTAACGAGTCAACGATGGTTATTTTTAATTCAGGAAAGATAATTTTTAAGGGAATACTCGGAAACCCTGCACCAGAACCAACATCACAAATAGAAGCCCTTTCGTCCAATCTAACAGAAAAGGCTAACGCCACGGAATCATAAAAATGCTTTAAATAAACTTCGCTTTTATCTGTAATCGCGGTAAGATTTATTTTTTGGTTCCATTCTAGCAAAAGCTCATAATAACGTTCAAATTGCTTCATTTGTTCTTTTGACAATTCAATATGGTGCTCGCGAAGTTTTTGTTGAAATTCTTCTGGTAACATGCAACTTCTCTCCTTTGTGAAACAGCAATTGTTTCACGGACTATCTTCTACTGTAACGCAAAATAATTACCTACGCAATAGTTTAACTATCTTTTGCAGAGGATTTTTAACTTTCAACAGTTTGTTTTAAGTAGGTGTCTAGGAAACAATAACTTTTTAAACAAATAAACACACTTGCTAAAAATAAACACAAGTGTGTATGTATTATCCACGATTTACCTTATACCAAAAATATTTATATAAAGAAGCATAACGCCCACGATATTTATCTTCCCAAGGTTTTTCTTTTCCGCAAAAATGCAGAAAGACACTGTTGTGAGCTACCCAGTTTAGATCCCACTCTCCCATACTAATCGTATCGTAAGTCGCATTTTTCCTTACGTCATAATTATAAATCTCATCGGGAACTGGTAAAATCTTATTCCCATATAGACCATTTAAAATATCTTGATCTGGTAATAAAAGATTGTACTGGTTCTCCTTTATGAAACTAAAAATATCTTCAGCCTGAACTTCATCGCGAGCTTTTTTAACATTAATAAGTAAAACACCGGAGTTATAGTAACCTTCTGCTTCATAATTTTTTAATCGTACTTGGTTAATCACTTTTGTCATATTTGTCAATTTTTTATGGCTAGCCGCTGCATACAAATACTCTTGCAAATCAATTTCATATAATGAAGAAAAATCATTAATACAAAGAATATCTGCATCTAAATAAAGAATTTTATCAACACTTGCAGGCAGGTATTTATGCACCATTAATCGATAATAAATTGTCTCTGGGTAACGATAAGAAACTGGAGCGTGGTTAAATAGGGAATCGTCTCCAATTACCAGCGGGACGTATTCCATTCCCCATTGGTTACAAAACGCTTGAATAGCCTCTGTTTGCTCTAACAATTCTTTTTGTAAGACGTAAACAGTAAAGTGATGCCTACGGTCTGTGTTTTGGTAAATAGAATATAACGTTGTTTTCATTTGCTCCACAAATTTATCGTCGATTGAAAAAAGTAGGTTGATCTTCATTTGCTTTTCTCCTTGAATTCTTACAGTATACATTCCACTTCCATTATACATTAGAAATTTGTAAAAAAAATGTCAACAACAAAAATAAGTTTCACGTGAAACAAGCTGTTATGATACTATAAAAAATCCTTTTAGAAATTCCTTTATTTCTCTAAAATAAAAAGAAAAGGGGGAACCAGAGACTCTAGCAAACTTCCTTGCTGAGTATTTGTTCCCTTCTTCTTGATTAGCATAACGAGTCCCACGGCGCAAGATCTTCTTTCTCTCTTGCTGCAACATGTTTATCTTCTTCTTGCAAATATTTGTTTTGTACGACAACTTCATAGACATATTCGTCAAACCAAGCATCTGACATAATGAAGTAACCTTTATCACCGGCCTTTTCGCCCCAACTGTTTTCAACTTTCCATTTTGTTGGCTTTCCATCAATGAGGTCAACGCCAGTAAGCGTCATTGCATGAGTTACTTCTCCATCATGTGTTGCTAGTCGTTCTGCTTTATCCAATTGCAAGTCCACTGCAAAAAGTTCGCTTTTTTTGAAATAATTAGGATCCAGGATCCCTTTTTCACGGTCCATATCTTTAAGCACGTCACAACCAAACCAAACCGTTTGTCCTTCTTTTAAAGAAGCTATAGCTGCTTTTTTCATAGCGGTAATTCCAACATTCGCTAATTCAATTTTTTTCCCATCAAATATATAATCTTGGCTTGGCAGACCGTAATTTTTCCCGTATTCATGATCGGGCGCATCTGCTAATACAGTATATTGATCAAAATCAACAGCTACATAATCCTTAAAAAAGGATGTCGGAGTCAGGCCACGAATATTATGATAGTTATTCTCTTTATCACGATATTCAAAATCAAAAGAAGCCGGCGGTTGACCAAAAGCATAAACCAACATCCGATAAATTTCACGTAAACACTCTAATTTGTAGGCACGTAAATCCTCCTCATGAGTCGGAGTCACCACCATTTTTTTCATATGAGCTACCGCTTTATGCAATTTTAAATTAATCATTGTCGAAATTTCAGCTGTTTTATCGCTATTATAAGTTTCTGGCATTGCGCTTTTAGGCACTAAACCATATTTATTAATTAAGGCAGGACCATTTGCCCATTGGCCCCCATCATTATCGCCCCACTCAAGCATTGCTAAATATTCGCGATCGTCTTCTGGTTTGTCGATCAACTGAATCGCCCATTCTAACATCTTGTTGGCTTTTTCTAAACGATCATAAAAAGAAAGATAATTTTGTGAAAACTGAAAATCTTTTAAATTATATTTTTTAGCAAAATCATGACGTAAAGTATTTAAAGTGGCAAACAACCAACAACGTCCACTTTGTTTTTGATGGGTCACTTCACCCGTTTCGACTTCAATGGAAAACACTCGATTTAATTCTGCTTTAGCAGCAGGATTTTTACTAACAGCAGCAACACCGTTTTCTTGCACAGCCCGAGCAATTACATTACTAGCAGGTATTTGCTTTAAATCATCTGCAAAATTACTTAAATCCTCAAAAGATAAATCCTTAGCCATTTCGTTCCCCTCTTTTCTCCATGTTATTATTACTGAATTAAAGTCTATCATTGTCATAATGAAAATACAAAACCCGGGGCTGTGATGTAAAGCTCCGGGAAATGATTTATTTAAGTTTTTTCTTTTTATGACGTTGACTACGACTCCCTACTTCACTCGTCCTCGTATCTGTTTCCTTGGTAGTTTCAGCAGTACTTACATCTTGTGCCGGATTATCTTTGACCAGTAGTTTCAAATGATAACGTTCATGATAACGGACACCATCCTTAACAAAATCACCGCCGACAATGAACAAACCAACTGGATCCAATGCTTCTGCTTGATGAATGGTTCCAATTTTCTCTAAGTCTTGGTAACTTGTCCCAATTTGTAAATCATATTCATCTTCGGATACTTTTTTTAAATAATAAAAAGGATGTAAAGTGTTTTTCATAAGTAAAAAGCCGTCGCTATCCGTTAAATTATTTGTAGGAATTTTATCTTGACTAATCAAAGCTTCAATGTTTTTTTCTAACTGCAATTCATGATTATCCACGAAATCTACCGATACTTCACTGGTATTAGGCATTAAATTTTGTGAAATTTGGCTTCCCTCTTCGATATTAAAAGCGTCTTCTGGCAAATATTTAGCAAATAATTGAGTAACGTCTCCCTTAACATTTTTATCAAAAAAATAGTAAAAGAAATTCAACACCACAAAATACAATAAAATAATAAAAACAATTAAATATAAGCTAAATTGGATATAATTTTGGTTTCCCCATAAACCATAAACA
>JAKDZT010000232.1 GCA_030462125.1 Tetragenococcus sp. | reverse complement strand
AAAACTAGAGTAGGATCCGAAAAGGGACCCTAGAAATTGAAAAACTAGAGTAGGATCCGAAAAGGGACCCTAGAAATCGGAAAACTAGAGTAGGATTTGCAAAGGGACCCTAGAAATTGAAAAAACTAGAGTAGGATTCGAAAAGTAACTCTAGAATTAGGAAAAACTAGAGTAAGTTCGGAAGTTATCCTCTTTCTGTCTCTGATCCCATAATGTTGAATGCTTGTAGGCTTATGTAAAATATACTTTTATAACCGATTCACCTTTCTTTCACACCTTTTGTGATTCGTTATGTTACAATATTACAAATACGGGGTAGTTAGAAAAGGGGATCTTATTCGTGCTTTTCATATTTCTTATACTTGTATTTTTCATTTGTTATCAAATGCCCAAAGGTAGCAATGGGCGGAGACTCACACTTTGTTATGCAAGTTTTTTATATTTAGGATCGACAATATTTTTATATAATCAACAAAAATTAGACTTTTCCGATTGGAAAACTTACTTTTTCCTGCCATTTAATGACGAAAAAAGTGGTTGGATCAGTCTTTTATTTGGGCTCATTGTATTGGGTATTTTTTCTTTTTTCTGGAAGCTATTTCAAAAAGGTTATTTAAAAAAAACTTATCGATATTCAAGAAAAAATTGGATCATTTTCAGTTTAACAGCTCTATTGATTTTTTTAGGTTTTTTGGCTTATTCTAGTAGTCGTTACGCGATGAAAGGGATTGATAATACCAGTTTTGACCAAGTATTGTTTACCATGACCCAACCAGTTCGTGGAAGTGACACAGGTCAAATTATTAATTATATTGTGGATCCATTGCTTGAGGCGCTGTTAATCATTTTGCCTCTTATAACACTGCTTTTTCTAGCAACAACCTGTACATTTGAATGGGGTCATTTCCATTTTCAGAAAACGCCACATTTTAGTACAAAAAAAGTGGTGATTATCGGCTTAATTGGTTTATTGTTTGGCGTTTTCTTAGGTGGTAAGGAAATGGGTTATGCTGATATTAAAGCATTCTATTTTGAAAATACAAGTATCTATGATGAGCATTATGTCAATCCCCAGCAAGTCAATTTGAAGTTTCCTAAGAAAAAGCGTAATTTAGTCTTTATTTTCTTAGAATCGATGGAAAGTAGCTACTTTTCTAAAGAGTTAGGTGGTATCCAAGAAGAGAATTTATTACCTAACTTTGCGGATTTAGCACAAAATGAAGGCATTAATTTTTCCAATTCAAATAAATTAGGTGGTATGTTACAAATTCCGGGGGCAAATCAAACGGCTAGTTCTATGGTGGCGCAGACTTCCGGCTTACCGCTACGCCCTTCAACGAGTTTAAATAGTGCAGAAAGCTCTGAAAAAAACAGTGCGGAATATTTTCCGGGTGCCTATTCTTTAGGCGAAATACTCGATAAACAAGGCTATAATCAGGCCTTACTCATGGGCTCAGAAGCTGAGTTTGCTGGTAGAGATAAATACTTTGAACAACATGGCGATTATGACATTCGTGATTATCAGTGGGCAGTAGATACAGGGCGCCTTCCAGAAGATTATTATGAGTGGTGGGGCTATGAAGATCGTAAATTAGTTAATTATGCCAAAGAAACATTAAATGAACTTTCGCAAGAAGAAGAGCCCTTTAACTTAACCATGTTGACCGTGGATACGCACTTTGAAGATGGTTATGTAACTGAAGATACGCCAGATTTATTTGGGGATCAATACAGCAATGTGATTCATGACTCCGATAGACAAATTTCTGAGTTGTTGCAATGGATGGAAGAGCAGCCATTTTATGAGGACACGACAGTGGTTTTAGTGGGAGATCATTTAACCATGGATAGCGACTTTTTTGATTCTGTTGATCCTGACTATCAACGTTCTGTTTTCAATCTATTTTTGAACACAGATAAACAAGATGTTCGCAATAAAAATCGGCAATTTAGCGCCGTCGATATGTTTCCTACTACGTTATCAGCCTTGGGCGTAGAGGTACCAGGTGATCGGATGGGATTAGGAGTCAATCTGTTTTCTGATAAACCTACACTAATTGAGCAACTAGGTTATAACCAATTTCAAAATGAATTGATGAAAAAATCGGAATTTTATAATGAAAAGTTAATGCAAGACAAAGAGCAAGATGAGGAATCGGAGTAAACGATTTTCAACTAGCTTACTACGGGGATTTTGTGTTAATATAATAAAGGATAATTCTTATAAAAAGGAGAATGAATTATGATTGCAGCAAGTGATTTAAAAGCTGGGATGACATTTGTTCAAAATGATGGCAAGTTGATTAAAGTGTTAGAAGCAAGCCACCATAAACCCGGTAAAGGCAATACAGTTATGCGCATGAAATTAAGAGACGTGCGTTCGGGTACAACCTATGATACAACGTTTCGTCCTGAAAATAAATTTGAACAAGCAATAATTGAAACAAGATCTGTGCAATTCTTATATGCAATGGATCAAATGGCTTATTTTATGGACATGGAATCCTATGAACAATATGAAATTCCAACTGAAACCATTGCAGAGGAAATGAAATATTTGTTAGAGAACATGGAAGTAAAAATCCAATTCTTCGGCGATGAAGTCATCGGCATTCAATTACCAACAACGGTTGAACTTCGTGTAACAGAAACGCAACCTATGATTAAAGGAGCTACTGTAACTGGTTCAGGTAAACCTGCAACATTGGAAACTGGGCTAGTTGTGAATGTACCAGATTTTGTAGAAGAAGGCGAATTACTGGAAGTAAACACGCAAGAAGGCTCTTATGTCAAACGTGCTGGTAAATAAATGATAACAAACGTGGAAGATGAAATTCTCCACGGTAAAAAACTCTGTATGCTAAATAAGCATACAGAATTTTTTTATCGTGATGGGAAGATTGGAATATCAAAAGAAGTGATATAGGTCATAAAGGTTTTTGTAATAAATAGTCAGCCATTTTGGCTTACTTATAAATTATTTTTGCGCCTTTCGTGACTAAGCATGCGGGCGTTCCTGCTTAGTCTTCTAAAAAAAATTAACCGCTTACAACTTTTTATTTGATCCTGTATAATGTATACT
>JAKDZT010000231.1 GCA_030462125.1 Tetragenococcus sp. | reverse complement strand
CGAGAAACAGAATATAGAGATTCAACTCCAGTCGATTTTCCAGATGATTATGAACGAACAGATATAGATCCACGAGTTGCTAGAAGGACAAACGCAGTGCGACAAAAGCAGTATGGCAAAGATGTAAGAGAATCTATGGCTCAAGCAGAAGAGATTACTTCGGTTGTTGCTAATCAAGCAAGAGACATCGCGCAAGATGTTGGCAAGAGGCAAGGAAACGTTGAACAGCGATTTGATGACCAAATTGCTGGCAGTACAAATGACGATGAAGTAATCGATGCTAGAAATTCTAACATCACGGGAGAAACTTCAAAAACGTTAAAAGTTAGATTAGACGGCATGGAAGAAAATAGCGTGCATAGAACAGAAGATAAAGCGACGTATGAAAATGCTTCTATTGGTACTGATGATAATACTTATATGACCCCACATAGTTCGGCGGTTGCTATTCAGAATCAATTATTTAAAGGCGAGGGCGCTTCTGTCCACTATATTGCACATAGAGGGAGTAACAAGGACTTCCCAGAAAATTCAATGATGGCTTTTGAAGCTGTTACGCGTCATTGGGGCATTGAAACAGATATTTCTGTTACAAAAGATGGACATTGGGTCATCATGCATGATGATACAGTCGATAGAATGACAAACGGCACAGGTGCTATCGCGGGTAAAACACTTGATGAAATTAAAAAGCTTAGAATTGACACAGGAACAAATTTAAATGCCTTAAGTGACAAACAAAAACAAATCCCTACTTTAAATGAATATTTAGCTATTTGTAAGCGCCGTGGTGTTGTTCCGGTGATTGAAATAAAAGCAGGGTCTTATACAGCTGCTAACTACGATACATTAGTTGAAAATTTAAAGCAGTTTCATATGGTACAAGGCGTTATGATTATTTCTTATAGCTTAGAAGCGTTACAAGAAATGAAAAAAAGATTGCCACTAGTACCAATGCAATTTTTAGTTAACAGCATTACAGGTACAATATTAAATCAAGCTCAAGACTTAGGTATTAATAGTGGTATAAGCGTTAAATATAATCATCAATCAGTTACCGCTGAGAACGTACGTAAGGCACATGATAGAGATTTGTCTGTATGTGTTTATACAGTTCCCGACACACGTTTTGAAGAAGTTATTGATTTGGGTGTTGATTTTATCACAACAGATAGCAAGTCGGGAGATTTACGTTATGCGAAATTAGACCCAGTAAATGGCTTTGTTATTAATAACAACCATGGAATGCATGAAGTGTTCGTTGAAGAAATGGCCGGCGGTAGAGCGCATTTATATTTCGTTGTACGTGGCGGTACAAATAACCGCTTTGATGTATTACTAAGATTACCCGAATGGGCTACGCCTGTCATGCATACGTGGGAAAGTTGCTTAATTAAAGTAAAAAATAATGTAACAACGCTAGCTTCCTTTGATGTTATGGGTAATGTTGGCGACGGTAATAATAAACCCGGAGACGTACGTGTTTCCTACGGTTGGGAACAGCGCGAAGGATGGGCAGCTGGAAACGTTATTTATCCAATCTATTAAAAAGGAGCTGATAAAATGCCAGTATTAAAAAAAGGCGAGATAAAAGTACGAGCAACTGCCTATGGCACAGAAGTTAAATCAACTGGCTATGTTTTTTATAGCTATGATAAAAATTCTTCTGCTTTGTTTTTTCAATTTCGTAATCAAAATGGTGAACCTACAGACATAGCAAATGCAAAAATTCATTTACTAATGATTTTAGAAGATGACGAAGGAAAGGAATTTATTCCTGGTCAAGAAGACTTTGAAATTATTAGTAAGCCCGGTGGTAAAGCTAAATTTGTATTACCTGAAATGTTATTAAGCTATCAAGGCAAAGTCGCAGGATATATTAACCTTGACTTTGAAGACGGTAGCCACACGGACGAAGGGCAATTTAGCTTTCGCATACGTCGGTCAATGATTACACGCGTGCTTCCTGCTATGGGCGATAAGTATGTACAAGATTTTGAAGATATCAAAGAAAGAGTAGAGCAAGCTGCCGATGATTCACGCAACAATTTTAATGATAGCGTGGAACGTGTAAATAAAGCAGAAACGAAAGCTAAAAGCGACATGCAAGATAGTGTCGACCAAGTAAATAAAGATTACGAAGCTTGGAAATCCGAGCAAGAAGAGGAACAAACGGGCTTTGAACGTGATTTTGCAGACTGGAAAAATACGCAGGAAACAAAACAAACGAATTTTGAGTCTGAAACAAGTCAAAAAATAACAGATATTAATCAAACGTTGGAAACAACCGATAGTCAAGTGCAAGAAACAAATAACGCTTTAGAAAATTTAGATGCTTATACAAAAGTAGAAACTGATGAAAAATTAAAAGAAAAAGCTGATAAAGAAGAAGTTGGCAAAACTGTCGATGATATTTTTGAGCAAGGGTATCTAGAACTTGAAAAGGGCTTTGAAAATTACTACGAAAATGAAACTGAAAAAACCGACAGAGATAGCACTTTACTTAAATATACAAGAGTTGGTCCTTTACTTCACGTATTTGGAATCATTACAAATACTGTAAGGTTAGAGGAAGGCAGCAGCACAATCGTTACTTATATTCCAGATCATTTAAAAGTCGCCTCTAGAGATGTAAAAGTTTCACAAGGATCGGAAAATAATTTATTTACTTCTATGGCTTTAAGCTATGAAAATGATAGATACACAAACGCAATCACAATAGAGCGCTTAAGAGATGATACCGGAAATAATACGGGTTATAACCCCGGAAAGTTTTTAAATATAAGCTTAACATTTACTGTGGAGGTGGTTAAATAATGCTTAAATCAATTTTTAAACCATTAGAAAAACCTAATAAACCAACTTATTTTCAACAAAAAATTATTGAAGATACTGAAGAAATCCCAGAAGGTTGGACGGAAAAATTAGATGATATCCCTGTGCCTGATTGGAACGAAGATGATGAATAAGGAGTTGATAGTGTGCCAATACGTAAAAAAGGCGATGTAGAAATCAAAACGAGCCCCAAAGGCGCCCAAGTCAAGCAAACAGGATACACCTTTTACAGCTACGATAAAAATTCCGCTGCGCTGTATTTTAATTTCCGCG
>JAKDZT010000230.1 GCA_030462125.1 Tetragenococcus sp. | reverse complement strand
TTTTTCTTTAACTTAGTCATGTCTTTTATTTTTTATTAAAGTTACTTTTTCATATGCTACAATACGAACGCAATTAACGCAAAACATTATACCTGTATATTTGCTAAAAAAGTGAGGGAAAGCTATGGAATTCTCTTCCAAACAAGAAGAAAAGCATTATTACCAACATATCGCAAATGAGCAAGAATTTTTAGAATGGTATAAAAACCAAGAACGACCAATGTATCAAAAACCTTCTGTTACTGTCGATATGGTTTTACTCTGTTATAACAAAAATACCGATCAAATCAAGGTTTTATTGATTCAGCGACGCGGAAACCCCTATCGTAATTCATGGGCTTTACCAGGCGGGTTTATAACGCCTAACGAATCAACAGGCGATAGTGTCATTCGGGAAACAAAAGAAGAAACAGGCGTTACGATTTCTGAAAAAAATATCGAACAGCTACATACTTTTAGTACACCTAACCGCGACCCACGAGGTTGGGTGATCACCGTTAGCTATTTAGCTTTTATCGGAGAAGCGATACTTTCGGCTGGCGATGATGCAAATCAAGCACGTTGGTTTTCTTTAGAACGTAAAAATAACCGTCTCTACCTTACAAGCGGCGACACAAAAATTATTCTTGATCTAAAAACCCAAGCATCTTTAGGAGAAGATACCTTGGCATTTGACCACAGTCAAATTATCATCAAAGCTTTTAACCGCATTGTAAATAAAATGGATCATGAACCACAAGTCCTGCAAGTTTTGGGGGATACTTTCACAATCACAGAAGCACGTAAGGTTTTTGCCAAATTTCTAGGAGTAGACTATCACTCCATTGATCATTCAAATTTCAAAAAGAGTTTAATCGGATTTTTAGACGAAGTAGGTGAACGACCAGCCAGTATCGGCCGTCCTTCAAAACTTTATCAGCTAAAAGAAAATTTTCATGAAAAATAAATATGCGCTATCCCTTACTTTAGGAGCTAAAAATAAGGGATAGCGCTTTTTTATAGACTTATTTAAGATAATATAGAACAAACCAAATTAAAGAACATGTATTAAACTAGTCGCGATACTGAAATAAAGCATTAAGCCTAAAGCATCATTTATCGTGGTAATAAAAGGTCCGCTAGCTACAGCTGGGTCTACATGCAGCTTATCTGCAATCGCAGGAATAACAGCGCCCACTACAGTAGAAAAAGATATAGTAAAACACAAAGAAATGGCAACAATAAATGCTAAGGTTATGTTTTGATAAAAAATTGCAATTACTAGAAAAATAACAATCGCCGCGGCAATTCCTATTAATATACCTGCGCCAAACTCTTTTCTGACTGTCTTCCAAAGACTTTGTTTTTCATCTTTTTCTACATTTAAATTTCGTACAGAAACAGCCAATGACTGTGTACCCACATTGCCTGCTGTATCCATCATCACAGGAATAAATGCGGCGAGTAACACAACCGATTCTAATGTCTCTTCAAAAGAACTGATCAAGCCACCATTAAGCATACCTAAAAAAATCAAAATAACAATCCAAGGTGCACGTTCTTTAGCTGTTTGTAGTGCGCTTTCTTCCTTAGGTTTATCACTGCGACGAATTGCCGCAATATCTCTAAAGTCTTCTGTAACCTCGCTTTCGAGTATATCCATAACATCATCCACGGTAACAATACCTATCATAGTATCATTGTCTTCAACCACAGGTGCTGCTAATAAGTCATAATCTTGGATTACTCGCGCAACCTCTTCTTGGTCCATATCGACTGGAACAGAAACAACTTGTCTAGACATAACATTTTGCATGATTTCATCTTCAGACGACACAATCAGATCACGTAAAGACAAAACACCCACTAAATCAGCTTGATTGTCCAATACATAAATATAATAGATCGTTTCTGCCTTGTTACCAGCTTGTCGAAGAAAAGTAATCACTTCACTTACCGTTTGGTTTTGATTAACTGAAACGAATTCTTTAGTCATTATCGATCCAGCAGTTTCAAACTGATAGGACAACAACTCTTCTACTCTTAAACGTTTTTTTTCATTCATCAAACCTAATGGATAGCTTTGATCAATATTGGAAGACTGTTTTAAAAACTTCACGACATCATCTGTGGGCATGGTGTTAAATAATTTTGTTAAAAATGACTTTGGAAAATAGTTAACAACATACTCTTGATCTTCAATAGTCATCCATTCAAAAAGATCTGAAAATTCTTCCGGACTCAAAAAATTGGCGATCTTTTGTTTTTTTTCAGGGTATAATAGATGAAATACCTCATGTTGATCTCGATCATGTAAGCGCAAAAATAACTTACGAAACGATTTACGATCATTTTTCTTTGCAGCGCGATAAATTGCGTCATAGTATTGGTTTTTATTTAACTTAAGTTTTTCCATTTCTATTCCTCCTCTAAGCTAAGGAGAAGTTACAGTGCTCGTTTTCCAGCTAAAAACTCAATATTATGCTATGCATCCTACAAAAGTATTTACCTCCTTTTCTGTGTCACATAATAAAAAACACGCTACTAAGAGCGTGTTTACCTTACGATATTGGATATATTTGCAAAGCACACCTCTTCGTTGAGTTTTGGCTCAATACAGCCTAGGGATTTAACCCAGCTACGTTAAAAACTCCTTAGGTCGGACATTTTTGTTAACCACGTTGGCATCTTTCGATATTTCCGGGCAGTAGCATTCCTCTGTATAGTAACCTCACCTAACAGGCTATTTTTATTTCACCGGCTCCAATATAACCTTTATTTATAGTTATGTCAACGATAGAAGTGTAAAGTTGTACTAAACTTTCACTTATTTAGTATATTTTGCAAAAAAGGCTGTTTCCTTGTCGTAAAACAGCCTTTTTATGGTTTTTATAATTAGTGAACAACATTCCTAGAAACAAAAATCTTAAAGATTTTTTCTATACCCTAGGCGATCCCTGGCGTTCCTTCCAGTTCCTAACGATTTTAACTACTAGTTATCTGCTGGCCCAACTGCTCAATGGCAAAGCATTTGTCTTCACTTTCTTTTACGTTAGGAGTAACAAATGCCAGCTGTTTATTATACCAACTTACTTTATACTGTATTTTCCTTAAAAGATGTTGCCAATCAG
>JAKDZT010000039.1 GCA_030462125.1 Tetragenococcus sp. | reverse complement strand
CCAAATAATTATTATAGAATAGTTTCATTTATTTTAACAGCAGCTTAAAAAAATTCGCTCTTCTTCTTTGTTTGTATGCATAATTTAAGTTATACTTAAGACAGTATCTTAGTAGAGGAGGATTAGCTTTTATGCATGTAAAACGTCTGGTAACAGGCGATATTGACGAGAACTGTTATCTTATATGGCAAGATCAATCGCTTTTAATTATTGATCCAGGAGCAGATGCTGCTGTTATTCGACAACAAATTGAACGAACAGGCGCATCACCGATTGCTATTTTATTAACGCATACACACTATGATCATATCGGAGCTGTTGATGATTTACGAGATGATTATCAGGTTCCTGTCTACGTAAATCCATTAGAAATCGAGTGGTTGCAACACCCTGCATTTAATTTATCCGAAAAGTTTCCCAAAGATAAACAAGTCATCGTGCGACCAGCAGAATATAAATTAGAATTACGCGATTATACTTTAGGCGATATGTCTTTTAAAGTCGTCCCTACCCCTGGACATTCCATTGGCAGTGTTAGCTTTATTTTTAGCGACTCTGTTGTTTCAGGCGATACTTTGTTTAATGGGAGTATAGGTCGGACAGACTTACCTACAGGTGATTTAAAACAACTTTTTGATAGTATTCAAACACAACTATTCACTTTACCTGATAATTATAGTGTTTATCCAGGACATGGTCTGTCAACGACAATCGGATACGAAAAAGCAATGAATCCTTTCTTCGTAAATTAATTAACCAAGGAGTGAAGAAAATGACAAAAACAGAATTATATGTAGTAAGACATGGAAAAACAATGTTCAATACGGTGCAACGGGTACAAGGTTGGTGTGATACTCCCCTAACACAAACAGGCGTTGAGGGCATTCACTACCTGGGACTAGGACTTAAAGATACTGATTTTAAAGAAGCTTACGCAAGTGATTCTGGGCGTGCTATTGAAACAGCAAGACTAATTCTAAGTGAAAACTCTAATGGACCGCAAGTCCCTTTCCGCGTGGACAAACGTATTCGGGAATGGTGTTTTGGTTCTTTGGAAGGTGGCTATGATTCGGAAATGTGGGGCGTTGTTCCTAGAGTCTTGAACTTTAGTAATTATGATGAAATGATTGATAAAGAAACCACGTTTAAAGAAATTTGTGAAGCCATATATGACGCCGATACAGCTAATTGGGCAGAAACTTATGATGAATTAAGTTATCGCGTGCTTACAGGTTTTGAAGATATCGCTCACCGCATGGAAAAAAATGGCGGTGGCAAAGCACTAGTAGTCTCTCATGGTCTAACTATCGCCTTTTTATTGAACCTAATTAATGAAGAAAGCGATGTACGGATGGATTTGGCTAATGGGTCAGTGACACGTTTGACCTATGAAAACGGAGAGTTTAGTTGCCAAGAAGTAGGCTCGACTTCCTACATCGAAAAAGGAAAAGAAATGGATCAAGCGCGTTAAAAAAGGAAACGAAAGTAAATTTATTAAGCAAGTTTTTAAAAACTTGCTTTTTTTTGTAAAAAATTATTTATAATCCTTTCTTTTACAGGTATACTTATTCTTGGCATTATTTAAGAAGGGATTGAAAATATGTTTTTTGCAAATATTATTAAGGCCATTATTTTGGGTATTATTGAAGGGATCACAGAGTGGTTACCTATTAGCAGTACAGGGCATCTTATTTTAGCTGACGAATTTATTCGCTTAGAAGCAAGCGAAGCATTTATGACAATGTTTAATGTTGTGATCCAATTAGGCGCTATTTTAGCTGTAGTCGTTCTATATTTTAATAAGCTAAATCCATTTGCTTCAAATAAGAACACGGTTCAAAAAAATGAGACGTGGCAGTTATGGTTTAAAGTAATCGTCGCTATCATCCCTTCAGGTATTATTGGAGTTCTTTTAGATGATTGGTTGGATGCTAATTTTCATGCATTTTTACCAGTAGCTATCGTACTAATTGTTTATGGGGTTGCCTTTATTCTCGTGGAAAAAAGAAATCAAAACAAACAACCAAAAGTGGCACAATTAAATCAAATTACCTATAAGTTTGCTTTAATTGTCGGTATGTTTCAAGTTCTCTCTTTAGTTCCCGGAACATCTAGGTCTGGTGCTACCATCTTAGGTGCAATTATCATTGGCGGTTCCCGCTTTGTTTCAACGGAATTTTCTTTTTTCTTAGGAATTCCTACCATGTTTGGCGCTAGCTTTATTAAGATCCTAAAATTCATTGGTACTGGAAACAGTTTTGACTTTCCTGGCACCGTCGTTTTATTAGTTGGCACAGTCATCTCCTTTATTGTTTCAATTTTAGCTATTAAATTCCTGTTGAATTATCTTCAGAGAAATGATTTCACAGCATTTGGCTGGTACCGTATTGTTTTAGGGATCGTTTTAATCCTTTACTGGATGATCCCCGCCTTCTAAGTTATGTATATAAATAATAGGTCCTAAACGTGTCGTTTTTAAACGAACTGCTTAAGACCTATTATTTTTACGTATTTTTAATTGTCATCCCATCGATAAGATCGACAGCATCTTCGTTATAATTAATGATTAATTCAAAGCCATCGTAGATTTCTTTCCATTTTACAATTTCTAGAATATCTTGTTCTTGGCTAAATAATTGTTTTTTTAGACGACTATACAAACGATCTCCTTGAGATTCCACATTATTAACATCAGAAATCAAATCTTTTAAGGTCTTGGAATTTTTAAACTTAGGAAATTCTTTCATTGCTTCATAAACGCCTTTAGCGGCTTTAGTAACTAAAGTGGCAAATTTATCTGTTTCCTCACGCATTTCAGTAATTACAAGGTTTTCAAACAGATAAGTCATCGCGTTGATACCGTCTAAAATATCATCTAGACGTTCAGAAATCATTAAAATATCTTCTCGTTCAATAGGCGTGATAAAGGCGTCATATAATTTGTTGGTTAATTCTTCCACGATGTAGTCACTGTTTTTTTCAATCTCATGAATTTTGTCCGCTTTTTCCACAAAATTATTAGACGAATAATTTTCTACGATTTCTTCTAAGACTTCTGCTGCTATATGGACATTTTCAGCAAGCTGTTCCATCTTTTTAAAATAATCATATTGCTTTTTTCTTCCCACTTTCATCTCTCCTTAAAAAATTGCCACAAAAACTTTAGCCATGACATAAGCAATCAAACCACACCCTGGAAACGTCAACACCCAAGCTGAAATCATCTCTTTTACAATCGACCAATCCACGCTGGAAATACGTTTGGAAGCGCCCACGCCCATAATCGCTGTCGTTTTTGTATGTGTTGTAGAAACGGGAATACCAAACATAGAGGCAAAAAACAAACAGATCACTGTACTTATGTCAGAACAAAAGCCTTGATAAGTTTCCAGTTTTACCATGTCCATCCCCACTGATTTGATAATTCTCATCCCACCTACAGAGGTGCCAATTCCCATAGTAAGGGAGCAAAGAGCCATCACCCAAATGGGGATCACAAAACCATCTCCTGTTTTTTCAACTAAGCCATTATAATATAAGCCTAGCATAAAAACTCCCATAAACTTTTGACCGTCTTGTGCCCCATGCAAAAAAGCATTGGCAGCAGCTGCAACAGCTTGCCCCCAAGTAAAAAATTTATTGGCTTTTCTTCTAGAAGCATCATAAAATAAAAAACTAATGAGCTTAGTAACGAGGTAACCAAAACCAAAGCCCAAAATAGTTGATAAAAGCAAACCAACGATAACCTTGATCCACTCTTGACCATTTACTGCATCTAAACCACTCAAAGCTAAAGCAGAACCGGTTAATCCGGCGATTAAGGCATGCGATTCACTGGTCGGTATCCCAAAATACCAAGCAGCCACTGTCCACACGACAATGGAAAACAACGCAGCTGCTAAGGCAATATGAGCAACATCCATTTGTCCTTGAGCTTCAAAGGATACGATATTACTGATCGTTTCTGCCACTTGCGCATTAAAAAGCGTCATGACTAACGCGCCGGCAAAATTCATTACGACAGCAACACCAATCGCTGTATTTGGTTTTAATACTTTAGTTGATACGGCTGTGGCAATCGCATTAGGCGCATCTGTCCAACCATTTACAAAGATAACACCCATAACGAGTGCAACTGTAACTACTAATGCAACGCTCAAAATTTTACACCACCATTCATAGTTCGATGGTATCATAGCATAAAAATTAGGTTTTGTGAAAGCCGATTTTTATTATAAACCCTTTTTGTTTAAAATCGTTAGGATCAAAATTTAGGGCTAAAAACATCTTGACTTAAAATTTTCTTTGTTAAGCAAAAATTCTTTACAAGTTGTTATTGCATACATCCCACGCATTATGTATAATGACTATTGTTGAATTATACGTGACTTTCGTATAATATTTTTCTAATCGGAGGTGAAACAAATGCCACAAATTAAAGGTGCAATCAAACGAGTTCGCCAAAGCGAAGAAGCTAATGCTAAAAATTCATCTCAAATAAGTGCAATGCGTACTGCAATTAAGCAGGCCGAACAAGCTGCTAGAGAAGATTCTGCTAATAAAGATGCGTTATTTAACAGCGCAGTAAAAGCAATCGATATGGCTGAATCAAAGGGATTAGTTCATAAAAATAAAGCTGCACGTGATAAATCACGCTTGAGTAAAATCACTGCAAAATAAAGTAAAAAGGATTTGAAGTCTTTAATAAACTTCAAGTCCTTTTTTATGTGACATTTAAGCGGCTTTTAAAAGAAATAACTGAAATAAAAGTTCTTTGTCCATTTGACCGGTTTTAATTTTATAGTCATTTTCAATTAACTCATCATACAATTGTGTTAAAGTCTTAATATCCATTTTACGAACCTGTTGAATGGCAAGTTTCACACGATAAGGATGAACATTTAAGCTACGCGTAATATTTCCCTGCTGATAGCCCATATTTAACAAAAACGCCGTTTGTAGATAAATTCGTATCTGACTGATTAAAATGGCATTAATTTTGATGGTTTCTTCCCCTTGAGTATGCAGGTCTTCATATAGTTGTAAAGCTTCGCTTGTTTTTTTCTGTAATACATAGTTCGACAAATCAAATACATTATCTTCTAAAGATTTAGGAATCAATTCTTCTACGTCTTTTTTTGTAATACGTTTCGTTTGTGCTGCAAAGAGTTGTAGCTTTTGTAATTCTCTCATGACTCTAGTTAAATTCGCGTCTGTTAATCGAATAAATAATTCAAAAGCATTACGTTCCATATTAATTTCGTCATTATCTAATGTTTGTTGTAAGAAACGACGGACTTGTGCTTCATTCATAGGTTCTACATCGATAACTTCAGCGTTTTTTTTCAATTGTTTAGAAATTTTCTTACGCTCATCGAGTTTTTCATAGCCTGCCCAAAAAACAAGAATGGTAGAATCAACAGGTTCTTTTAAATAAGCTAGCAGGCGATCGATATCATGTTCAGGCGCATTGGTCTTCTTTTCAGCAGTTAAAATAAAGGGATTTTCGACAAAAATTAAACGATAGTCCCCGAAAAAAGGCATGGACTCTGCTTCATCAAGAATCGCGTCAATAGGATCTTCTTCCATATCAAACTCTGCAAAGTTTAAATCATCTGAATCTAGTTGTAAACTTTGGGTAAAAGCTTGCCGAACTTGTTTTTGTAAATATTCTTCTGTTCCTAAAACCAAATAGATTGGTTGAAAATTTTGATCATGAATGGCTTGTAAAGCACTCTGAACATTCATAAATGATTCCCTCTTTTTCTCTCTTCAATAACTGAATAATCTCTTTTTGGCTATTCCTACTCAAACAATCCTATCATGAAGAGAACTGGATTACTAGTCTTCTTTTTGTTTCGAAATCGACAACTTAGGTGAAAACATCTGCCAAGAATAGCGAATCATTCCCTGCTCGTCTGTTCGTAACATCTGTACCTGATAATCATGTAGGGTATCCACAACTTCTGAATGGGGATGATCGAAACGATTATCTTGTCCACAAGAAACAATCCCATGTTTAGGTTGTAATTGGTCAATAAACGCTGGTGCTGAAGAAGTACGACTTCCGTGGTGTCCTAGTTTTAAAACATCAGCTCGTAAACCGGGATAATCTTGCATGACCTTTTTTTCACCCGCTTGATCTAGATCACCGGTCATCACAAAATTTACGTCATAAATTCGAGTACTAATGGCTAAAGAGTCCTCGTTCTCTCCAATCCCAATGTGAGCTGGTGCCAAGATGTGAAGTTTTAGTTTTTCTCCAATTTGATCGTTACTGCCAATTTCTTTAACTACCGTATTCTTCGTTAAGTTTTTTAAAAGTTTTTTTACGTTGGAACTTTGTTGACTTCCCTTTCCTAAATAAAGCGTTTGAACTTTAAATTCTTCCATTACTTTTTGTGCGTCCCCCATATGGTCTATATCTCCATGAGTTAAAAATAATCCATCGATTTTTCGGACGCCTTCCCCTTTTAAATAAGGGATTAAAGTGTATTCAGCGTTTGTACGGTAACTTCTGTTTTGCCAATCGTCTTGAAAAAAATTGACTCTTCCACCGGTGTCGATGACATAAACTTCTTGTTTAAAAGGTGTCTGGATCACAATACTATCGCCTTGTCCTACATCTACAAAAGCAATAGACGTTTCTAAAGAAAGTAGTTGAAAAATTAGCAATAAAAAAGTGGGAACAATTAACCAATATTTTCGGTAATTTTGATAAATGTAAACGCCCGCTATTAAAGCTAGTATCGTTAAAATAAGCGGAGGCTGTCCTGTGGTTAAAACAAAAGATTGAGTGAAATGAAGAAACTGTTCCAAGAGAAGAATGAATTTTTCTAACAACACTTCCAATAGATTAGAGGGAAATGCTAGTAACTTTAGCAGACAAGTTCCGACTAATAATGGTAAGAGCAAATGGCTGAATAAAGGAATAAATAGAGCCGTCAGTAAACCGCCTAAAAGGGGTAATTCAAAAAACATATACATAATAAGTGGAGCGGCCAGCAAAGTAATTTCTTGGGAGCGAAATAATTGCTGTGGTTTGCTTTTTCGTGGCGTTTGGTCTAGTAAAATGACCCAAGACATCCAAAGAGATAAAATTCCGGAAAATTGTAATAAAGTTTTAGGGTCATGTAGTAGTAATAAAAACAGCACGATGCTAAAGCGATCTAAACTTGAAAGATGAATATCCGTCTCTTTAAAAAACATTCGAAGGCTGTACATAAGAGCGGCTCGCCAAACGCTGACCGCTTGGCCGAAGATAACAATACTAGAGGCGATGATTAAGAAAAAAGGTAAACCAAATTCGTTAAAAGTTAACCGCGTCTTCCGCAAAAGATAAAATACCCAGCCATAAAATAAATAGACATGCATACCTGAAATGGTAAATAAATGTAAGATCCCTGCACTACTATACACTTCTTTAATTTGCTGAAAGTCTGTATCACGATAACCAAAAAGTAAAGATAAAATATAGGTCGCTGATTTTGCGCGAAATTGTTCTTCTACCCAGTCAATCCCCCGTGCTCGCCATTGTCGCAATACAGACATTCCAGTTAAAGCACGAGTACTTTGAATTTCTTCTATACGAAAAGTTCCCAGTTTATGATTAGAAAAGGTAAACCACTGGGGATCAAAACCATGAAGGTTACGTTTTTCTTCTGTGGGTAAAAATGCACCTGTAGCTTGGATTTCTTTGCTCCAATTGGCGCGTTTTTGCCAGGCTTTTTGTTCGGCTTCACTTTCAACCTGGTATTGCCCATCGACTTTCCAGCTATCTATTTTTCCTTCAAAAGAGACCAAATCTCCATTCACTTTAATGGTATCGTTATAAATTTTCACTTTTGCGGTCATTTGTTCTTCTGAGTCCGGTAATTGCGGTAAAGTATTTGTCTGTGCTCTTAGCAATAGAAAAAAGCTGCAAAAAACACCTAATACGACTAAGATGATTTGTTTTTTGCAGCAGATAACAAACAAAAAGTAAACACTGACCAACAATAAAAGTGGCTGATGAAGTAAGTAAGCATTTAATAAACTAGCAGCGATGATTACTGGAAAAAACAGTTGATTTTTCCAAGTAAAATCAAGGCTGAGTTTCATTTAATTGACCAAAAGATAATTTTTCAAAATAATGGGGTTCAAGCGTGACTTGGTGGACTGATCCACCAACTTGTTCAACCAGTTCTAAAGCGTAAGGATCATTATGATAATTATTAAGATAGTTAATCGTCTTAACACCTGCTTGTAATAGCGCTTTAGTACACTGTAAACAAGGAAAATGCGTAACATAAATTTCGGCGCCTTCAGTAGAAACCCCTAACTTAGCACACTGTAATATGGCATTCATTTCGGCGTGAATTGTACGGATGCAATGTCCTTCCACTAGATAACATCCTTCGTCGATACAATGTTTATCGCCAGAAACAGAGCCATTGTATCCTCCAGCAATGATACGTCGATCTTTGACCAATGTAGCGCCAACTTCAAGGCGAGTACACGTGCTGCGTAGAGATAAAAGCAACGCTTGAGCCATGAAATATTGATCCCATGGGATTCGTTTATCTGTCATCATTTTCCTCCTTCCTTTAGCTTTAGTTATATTTTAATCGACTCACGCAATTTTTCAACTGTCTTTTCCCCAAATCCTGAAATTTCAGATAATTCATCAACTGTTTCAAAGGGTCCATTCTCCTCACGATAATCAATAATCGCTTGTGCTTTCGCTGGTCCAATACCACTTAATTCTTGTAATTCGGTTAAATCCGCTGCATTAATATCAACTGTATCTTCGCTTTGGTTTACTTCTTGCTCTTCTCCTGTTTCTTCCATCTCTTCAGCCTCTGCTTGATTGGGTACATAGATCATTTGTTGATCACTCAATTTTTCGGCTAAATTCAATTGCTTTTCTTCTGCTTTTTTTGTCAGTCCACCTGCCTTTAAAATCACTTCTTTTACTCGCGCGTCTCCTTCTAGTTCATATACACCAGGTTTATTGACTTCCCCTTTAATATCAACCATAATTTCCCCTGTCTCTTCAGTCTGTTCCTCACTGCTTGCAGTTGTTTGTTGGAACGGCTCATCAGTTTCCTCCCAAGCAGTTTGCTCATTATTGTTTTGGCTAAAATAAAACAAGACGATAAATATTAAAACAAAACTAGCAATGATAAATGGTAAAAATTTTTTCATCCGTTCCTTTATCATCATTTCGTGTCCTCCTTTCACTTATAAGTACGCAAAAAAACACCAAATCTTTTTAACAATCGAAATTTTTTTCGAAAATTAAAAAGTTTGGTGTCTTAAACGAATTTCTTTATCTCTGTCATAGAAGTTACACGATAATCGGCTTGAATGTTTTTAAGTAAATTCTCATTATCAAAAAACAAGGTATAAACGCCTGCTCTTTTTCCGGCATCCACGTCTAACGCTCGGTCGCCAATCATAACCATAGTTGTAGGATCTAATGAATATTTATCCACTAAATAGTGCAAGGCTGTTGGATCTGGCTTTCTGGGAAAATGATTTTCTGGTCCTACAATTTCTGTAACTAGAGAAGCTAATTGTTCATCTTCCAGTAATTTTTGTGTGGAAGTTGATGTTCGATGCGTTAAGATCATATTCTGCTTTTTATTAGCCACCACCGTTTGTAAAATATCTTTTGTTCCTGCGAAGCTTTTAGGAACATAGGCAACTTTTTCTTCGTATCCTTTTGCTTTTTTAGATAATTCTGCAAAGTCTAATTGATATTTTTCTGCAATGGTCGCCGAAGAGTGTACCTTTAAAATTTGATAAATTTCTTCTTTGCTACTCTCAATCCCATAATCTTTTAACGCTAGGATATAACCTTGTACAATCATTGGATAGGTATCAAACAGTGTCCCATCAAAATCCCAAATAAATGTATTAAACAACTGACTTACCCCTTTATTTTTATTTACTTATTATTTTAGCACGCTTTTTTGTTAAGTGCTATTGCTTGGTAAAAATACAAGAAAAAGACAGTTTATTTGAAGATTTTTAGAAAGAAAGTTGTTCAATTCGATCAAAAGCTTCTTTTAGTACAGACATTTCTTGGGTAACAGCTAAACGTACATGCTGGTCTCCAGTAGTAATACCGAACGCTTTGCCCGGTACTACAAGTACTTGCGTTTCATCTAATAGTTTCTTAGAAAAAGCCATAGAATCTAAATGGGTGTCGGCAATATTAATAAATACATACATCGTCCCCTGCGCTTCTCTTAAGTGTAGAAAATCAATCGCATCCACTCGTTGTTTGACATAATTTAGCCGCTCTTTAAATACATTGACCACTTCAGGGATCAGCTCATCGGCATGCTCTAAGGCATAAATGCCTGCTTGTTGTGAGATAGAGGGGGCTGAATAAGTAATATTTTCATTAATCAGCTTGGTTGTCTCACTAACATAAGTGGGCGCAATCATGTAACCAATTCGCCAACCAGTCATAGCAAATGATTTTGAAAAGCCACTAAATGTAATCGTATTTTCAGGCGCAAAAGTTGCCATAGGAGTAAACGTACCATCAAAGACTAATTCTTCATAGATTTCATCTGAAAGAATAAATAAGTCATGTTCAATCGCGATATCAGCAACTTTTTGAAAGGTCTCTTTAGAAAAAACGGCCCCTGTTGGATTATTAGGTGAATTAATTACAATTGCTTTGGTACGGCTTGTAATTGCCTGTTCTAGTGTTACAGGATTCAGTTGGAAACCATCCTTTTCATAAGTAGGTACAACAACCGGTACGCCACCAACTAATTCCACTTGGTCTTTATACGGTGGAAAATAAGGTTCGTGAATAATCACCTCATCTCCGGGGTCAATGATAGCCAAAAGTGTCAGATACATTCCATGCATAGCTCCTACAGTTGCACGTACTTGACTCTTATCAAAGCTTAAATTATAGCGTTTTTTATAATGATCAATGACTGTTTGGATAAAAGTAGCAGTGCCATCTGAAGCGGTATAACGAGTATGCCCAGCTTTGGCATCTACAAATGCTTGATCAATAATACGTTCATCTGTAATTAAATCCGGATCGCCGATCGATAAATCAATCAACCCTTCTTTACTTTTGGCTAAGGTACCAATATTCATCATAATATTTTCTTCAGGCTCTTGATATTTTTTGGCTAATTTAAAACGGTCCAAAGACAATTGCCTCCTTTTTATAATACTTTTTTTAGAAAACTTTGTGTTCGCTCATTTTTAGGATGATCGAAAATCTCTTCTGGCTCTCCTTCTTCTTGGATCACACCGTCGTCCATAAAAATCACACGATCCGCTACTTCCTTTGCAAAGCCCATTTCGTGGCTAACGACAATCATGGTCATCCCTTCTTGAGCTAAGGTCTTCATGACAGAAAGCACTTCTCCTACCATTTCCGGGTCTAAGGCAGAGGTTGGTTCGTCAAATAACATAACATCCGGATCCATTGCTAAGGCTCGAGCGATGGCTACCCGCTGTTCTTGCCCCCCAGAAAGGCTCGCCGGATAGCTCTCGTCTTTATCTGTCAGACCAACAAGTTGCAGCAATTCATGGGCTTTTTGTTCAGCTTCAGCTGAACTTTGTCCTTTGACTTTGGTGGGACTAATCGTAATGTTTTCCAAAACGGACATATGTGGAAACAAATTAAAATTTTGAAATACCATTCCCATTTTTTGTCGCAGTTGATCAATATTATTTTCTTTTGCTAAAAGATCTTTCCCTTCAAATAAAAGGGTTCCTTCTGTTGGTTGCTCCAGTAAATTCAGGCAGCGTAAAAAGGTACTTTTACCACTTCCTGAAGGACCAATAACAACCACAACTTCTCCAGCTTCGACATTTAAATCAATGCCTTTTAATACTTCGTTTTCACCAAACGATTTATGCAAATTTTGAATATTAATCACTTGTCTTCATCTTCCTTTCAGCAATTCCTAATAGTCGAGAAAGCGTAAATGTTAGTACAAAGTAAATCAAGGAAACAATCAAGTAAGGTAGGAAAGGTTTAAAGCTGGCGCCTTGTACATTCCCTGCTTGGAAAATCAACTCAGAAACCCCAATAACCGAAATCACGGATGATTCTTTGATAACTGTTACTAATTCATTTCCCAAAGCGGGTAGAATATTTTTGATTGCTTGTGGGAAAATGACATAGCGCATAGCTTGGGCATGATTCATCCCCAGAGAACGTCCCGCTTCCATTTGCCCCTTATTCACTCCATTGATACCTGCCCGGATAATTTCTGCTACATAGGCAGCACTATTCAGCGATAACGCAATACAACCAGCTACAAAACGGGAAAGATCAAGTCCTAAAACGCCTGTGCCAAAGTAGACAATAAAAATTTGTACCAATAGAGGTGTTCCACGTACATACTCAATATAAATCGAGGCCAAAGCTTTCAAAATTTTTATTGAAGATAACTTCATCAATGCAAATAAAGTACCTAAAATAATACCAAAAATTACCCCAACAAAAGCTAAAATAATGGTATAACCTGTTCCTGAAAGGTAGTAAGGATAATATTCTTCAAAGAAACTTTGGTCATCATTAAACATTAGGCTATTCGCTTCTTCCTGATAACCTGCTAGTAGTCCTTGATCGTTAATGGTTTGGATAGAATCATTAATATTTTCTGTGAGTACAGGTGAATCTTTAGGAAAGGCAACGGCCGATTGCTTAGAGCCATTTTCAAATTCGACGTCAGCAAGGGCTAGATCCTCATCTTCATCTACATAAGCTTCAGCTACCGGACCTTCTAAAATAGCGCCATCTACTCTATCATTTTTTAAATTCATAACGACATCAGGAATTTTTTGCAGTGAAGTGACTTGCGAGCCTTCTAACTCTGTATTAGCAAGTTCTTCTTGTGTAGTTTGTTTTTGAACACCAATAGGAACTCCTTCGAATTGATCAACATCAGTATAAGTGTCTTGATCTTCTTCTCGCACGACTAAACGTTGCTCAGAATTCATATAAGGGTCAGAAAAGTCTACTTCCTGCAAACGCTCAGGAGTAGGTGACATTCCTGAGATGATGAGGTCAATTTTACCCGTATCTAATGCGCCTAATAAGGCATCAAAACCTAGCTCTTCTACATGAAGATCCACGCCCATATCATCGGCAATTTTTTCGGCAATGGACACATCAAAACCAACAATCTCGTCTTCCCCATCCACCGTTGCATGAAATTCATAAGGAGCATAATCAGCTGACAAGCCAACGATTAATTCCCCGCGCTCTTGAATAGCCTCATAACGTTCGTCCTCGTCCTCTTCCTCTTCTTCAGCTGCTGCCTGTGTTGTAGGCAATAGCTGAGCAAATAATATAATAAATGGCAAAAATAATAAAAACATTTTTTTAAACTTTTTCATTTGCTATCTACCCTT
>JAKDZT010000229.1 GCA_030462125.1 Tetragenococcus sp. | reverse complement strand
ATCTATTATTAAAGTCTTTAGATATTTCTTTAGATTTATATTTTTGCGCTGGGGGCATACATAATTTTTATACTAAAACTAGCCTATTAGCTCATGCTTTTAGGCTTTTTTTATGTATATAGGCGCATTCTAAGCACTTTAAAACTTTTTAGATGAATGATTACCCATTAAAAAAGCTCAGAAAGCTTGATATAAAAGAGAAAGAGGCCACTCTTTAAAAAAGAATGGCCTTAAAGAAAAAAAGAAAAAGAAGGAGCGAAAAGATAAGAATGCCATTAGTTTTTAAACAGAAACTGCTGGCAATGATACACCCTAATGTACCCCTTCTTTAAAACGTTCAGCCCCACAGCTAAAACATTTTCATCACATTATACCACAAGGAGGCGTTTCACCTACCTTGTATTATTTTTTTTTGACGTCTAACCGTTTACCTTTCCTAGTCCACAAGCTTGCTAGCAACTTGCTACAATTTTTCAGTCTGGCTTTCGGTGCGGGTGCTACCCTAGCATAATAAAAGACGATCAAGCTTCTTTCTGCTTGTCTATATTATACCATTTTTCGCATTTGTTTACAATTGTAAATTATACTTTTAAGCCTTTACAACTAGCACCATATAAGCTTTTTCGGCATAATCTGGATTGATTTCAAGAATGTTATAATCCTTGTCACGCCATCTTACTTTCATTTCACCATCAATTGAATAATCTTGCTGCTGTCGAATCACAATTTCTAAAGAATTTTGATATTCTGTATCAAATTGCGCTTTTATATCTTGAATAAATTGTGTACGCACCTTAGCCCAGCAAGAAAACAATTCTTTTTCTTCAGTCATGCCTGCTTCTGGGCCATCAGATTCAACTAATTCAATAAACGTCACACGTTCTTGCAACTCATTTGGATTATTCACTATCGGCATGCCACACACTCCCTCTCAATTGCTGTATTAAGCTTGTCACTGTAAACGGGATATGTTCCACGTCTGAAATTTGTTGGTTCACGTACCAATGTTGAACTAATAACGATACTGTCCAATCAAATTGTTGGTATTTTTCAAATTTTTCTTTGTCTAGTTGGCTATCTACCGCATGAATTACATAACTTTCTGCTGTGGCTATGAGTTGTTCTATTAGTTTATCATCTAAACTGTGATCAATCCGCAAACTGTTCTTCACATCATCAATTTCAACCATTTTTTCACTCCCTATAAAAAAAGCGGGAGCAGTGGTTAACTACTCCCTTAAATCTAACTGGCTGTTATATTCGCCTCGTCAGTTGTCGTTTCAACTTCTTCAACTTTCGGCGGATTTACTCCCCCGCTTCACCATCGTTAGGCGTAAACTCAACATACACAGAAGCTTCTTCATCAATCTTTTCATAGTCGTTACGGATAATTGCCGCAAGTCCTTGAGAATAGTCGTCGAATTTTTCCCATTGGGTCGTTACTTGGTTACGGCGTGCCACAAATACCGATTGTGCAATATCGCCCACAACCATTGGATAAGTTCCGTCTGAAGGATTTGCGAACAACTTATTGCTTACAAGCACTACTGGAATACCGAACAAGCTTCTTCCACTTGGCGCTGTTACGTCTGGTTGCAAGATATAACGACCGTCAGAATCTTTCAAGGTATCTAAATGGTTAAAACCAGATTGATTCAAGATAACTGTTTTATCCAAAGCAGGGTCTAAATCTACATTATGGATAGCTTTCAAGTCGTCTAATGTTGCCGCTGTTTGTTTCGGGAAAGTCTTCAATAAATCAATAATGTGTTTATTGTCTGTATTGTCAACCAACTTCGCTAACTGTTCTTTGACTTCTTGCACAATATTTACCTCTGAATCATCTATCACTTCATACGATAAAGCGATCTTTCCAGCACGAGTTTCCACTTTATAATCTATATTCGCAAACATATCGGCGTCAATGTCGCCAATTTCTGCCAGTTCTTTTTTAGTGGCCAAAATGGCTTCTTGATTGGTTGCCACTGGATAAGTTCCTTGACCGTTAGAAACGTTTTTAACTGTGGCATATTGCGCTAAATTGTAATCAGAACGTTTCAAGTCGAATACTTCACCAATCACTTCACTAGGAACGACAGCCGCAGCACTTTCGGTACTGATTCCGTCACGAACTTCACCTCTTGAACGAATGTATTCTTCATAGCCTCGTACTTCTGTATTTTTGTCATCAATTAATGTCTTTTCCATGTTATTAGCTCCTTTTTGTTTTTCTTGTTGTTTCTTCATGAATCTATTATATGAACGCTTGTTCACTTGTACATTAGGTGAATCATAAGCGGGCATGGTTACCACACTTACTTCTGGAATATTCTTAATATTTTTAATGCTGCGTGTCACTTCGCCGCTTTCTTCGTCTTCGTCAAAAGAATCAATACCTAACTCAAAGCCAAAGCTCATAGAATCCACAACACCCGTTGAAACATTTTCGTACACGTCTTTAGCATAGGTGGTATCATTTAGCGTTGCTTCAAAATGCAATCCCACGTCATCAACTTCAATTTTTAACGTATCATTTTTCACGCTAGCTAGTGGTTTACTATAATCATGGTCATATAGCAAGAAACAGTTAGAAAAATCAACGTCTTTTAATGCTTCGGGCGTAATAACTTCAACAAAGCCCCCTAAATCCTTGCTAGGTTCATCAAATTTCAATGCATACCCACTAATGGTTTTTGTTTCTTCTTCGCTTTCCTCGTCCTTGTTGTCCACTTCTTTTTCTTTTGCTTCCAACTCGGCTTCTTCCGTCAAGCGTTTTTCTTTTTCTTCTTCATTGTTCGCCATTTTCTGTGTTCTCCTTTCGTTGATACTCTTCTAAAGTATCTAAATATGTGTAATTCAAACTTGCTAACATACGATCGCCACCCTCCACAGGTGGAAGTCCTACCCTTGAACGTCCTTCATTAATCGTAATCAACGAACCTTGGACTTGATTCAAAATGTTTTTTACTTTGGTATCTGGGTCGCTTTCTAACATACGGTCAACATTGAAACGAAAATTTGTTTCTAGCTTTCGATTTAATTCACTAGTAAAACAATTAAAATAATGAATCAAGGTTTCTTTTACGTAAATCAAATTACTTTGTGAAGTATTACTATGCGTATT
>JAKDZT010000228.1 GCA_030462125.1 Tetragenococcus sp. | reverse complement strand
TTTCTGGTGCATCATTTACATCCATGTGAACTTCAATAAAATGCATTTTATTTGGTGTATCGTTAATTTCATTTAACACCTTCTTCAATTTTGAACTAGTTGTGACATTATTTATTTTAATGTCATTTCCTTTCGCCCCAAATATTGAAGGTAACATTTTGTAATCCCACATTTGAATGTTATTATAAGGTGCTGTTTTACCATGAATCTTACGCTCAATTGTATAACCATCATTGTTGATGATAAATATAACAGGTTTTAAATGCTCACTAATAATTGTTGATAAGGCTTGTACAGTTAATTGTAATGCACCCTCACCAATTAACAACACATTTCTACGATGTTTATTTGCAATTTGTGTACCAAGGGTCGCTGGTAGTGTATATCCTATTGAGCCCCATAATGGTTGGCCAATAAATTTATTATCTTCATACAGTGTTAAATCGTAAGCCCCAAAGAAAGCAGTACCTTGGTCAGCGATAATAACATCGTCTTTTTTTATAAATCTTTGTATTAATTTGAAATAAGTTTCTTGTGTCAATGGTTTCTCATTTATATCCAAATTGTTATCTTGATAGCCTTGATAGCTTGGATAATTTGCTTTACTAACGTAATTCATCGTTAATAAGCCTTTTAAAAGATCTGGAAGATTAACTTCCGAGTCTTTGATTTCCTCTATTATGAAATTGCGATGATTCATCGTTATTACATTTTCTAAATCAAAGTTGTATGAGAAGCCTGCAGTTGCAGAATCTGTTAATTTAGCCCCTATATTTAAAATTACATCACTTTTATCTACATAATTTTTAATTTGTTCTTCTGCAACCTCTCCATCATAAATACCCATGTAATATGAGTTTTCTTCATTAAATGCACCTTTACCTAAAGAGAGTTGAACTACTGGAATTTGCGTTTGATTCACAAATTTTTCTAATTGCTGATGCAAATTGAAACTATTGATTTCATGGCCTGCAATAATCAAAGGATTTTTTGCATTTTTTAATTTTTCTTCTATCATTTTAATATAACTAGAAACGTCTCGTGTGTTGGGTTTTCTATAACGGTAAGGTGCTTTTACTTCAATTTCTTCTGCTGCAACATCGATTGGTAAATGAAGGTGAACTGGACGTTTTTCATTTATTGCAGCATCAATTAGCCGTGGTATTTCCTCTTCTGCATTCTCAGGCGTTATATATCCTTGTGCGGTAGTAATGTGTTTATACATTTTACGGTAATCATCAAAACGACCTTCCCCTAACGAATGGTGTACATATTTACCAGCATTTTCGACTTCGCGTGTGGGGGCACCTGTAATGGCTATGATAGGAACACGTTCTGCATAAGCCCCTGCTATTCCATTTATAGCACTGAGTTCTCCTACTCCAAACGTGGTAACCATAGCACTAATACCTTTCATTCTGGAATAACCATCTGCAGCATAACTGGCATTTAATTCATTTGTATTACCTACCCAATCCATATCATCTCGGTTAATAATGTCATCTAAAAAGGTAAGATTAAAATCTCCCGGAACTCCAAAAATTTTGTCAACGCCCACAGTACTGATACAATCCATTAAATATTGTCCTACTCTTTTTTTCATTCATCATTTCTCCTTTAATCTCATATTAACACTACAAAAATAACTCAATTAACAAAATAAAGATCTTGAAATTGAATTTTTCCTTATTAATCTTTTTCGATTACTGTTAAAAATTGTATACGTTAACTTCTGATTATTTGAGGTACAATTATGACTAAAATAAATGTATTTATTTATTAATTTGATTATTGGCTTTTGACGAAAATTTACCATGTACACGTAGTAAAGCTTCAATACGTTCTTCTGCTAAATGTTCTGCAGCTTCTAATGGTAGGATGTTTTTTTCATTAGCGATGTTTAAAATCTTACCTATTTGATTATATACACCTTTCACTTTTTGAGTTGCACGTTCCTTATTATAACCTTGTAACTCATCTGAAACATTAATCACGCCCCCACTATTTACAACAAAATCTGGTGCATAGATAATACCACGTTCATTTAACATTTTCCCGTGTTTATCTTGGTCTAACAACTGATTATTAGCGCTACCACAAATCATTTTAAATTTTAATTTTGGTATGCTCTCATCATTTAAAACACCACCTAATGCACAAGGAGCGAAGATATCAGCTTCAACACCATAAATATCTTCGATACTCACTGCCTTAGCATTAAAGTCCTCTACAGCACATTTTATAGCTTCTTCGTTAACATCCGTTACAATAAGATCAGCGCCTTCTTCATGTAAAAATTTGCACATATGATATGCAACATTTCCTACCCCTTGTACAGCGACCGTTTTACCTTCAAGAGTATCGCTACCAAATGCTTCTTTTGCCGTACGTTTCATAGCATAATAAACACCTAATGCTGTCATTGGGCTTGGATTACCACCCGAACCAAATGACTCACTTATACCACATACATAAGGTGTTTCTTGATAAATCATATCCATATCTTCAACACTTGTGCCTACGTCTTCTGCAATAATATAGCGCCCATCTAAACTATTAATATAACGTCCCAATGCTCTAAAAAATGCTTCTGACTTATCTGTTTTTGGATCGCCCATTACGACTGTTTTTGCGCCACCTAAGTTAAGTCCTGCAGCTGCATTTTTATACGTCATACCTTTTGCTAAACGCATCACATCTACAATCGCTTCCTCTTCTGTATCATAATTCCAGAAACGACACCCACCTAGTGCAGGACCAAGCGTAGAGTCATGAATACAAATAATTGCTCTTAAGCCACTTGTTTTATCATGACAAAATACTAGTTGCTCATAATCAGATTGTTCCATTTTCTCAAAAATCATGTCTATTCCTCTCCTATGCATTTAATAATTATAGAAAGCCCTTACATATTTACTTTAACATGCATATAATGTTACTGTTTTCTGAAAATATAAAATGATAATTTGAATCCTGTTTTATAACTTTTAGGTTTATTTAATTATTAATAGATAATGCTTATTCTTATACTAAAAATCCAAAAAAATTGAAAAAATATAATTACATAAAGTACTGTATCATTTTGAATACTTAGTAATTAAATAAAACTAAATACTAAAGAAGCCAACGAGATAAGTTA
>JAKDZT010000227.1 GCA_030462125.1 Tetragenococcus sp. | reverse complement strand
ATATCTGGCAATACTTCACCGTGCTACCTGGCATCCGTTCTGTCGGCGTTATGGGTGATGAGCGGACTTATGATTATACTATTGGTATCCGTGCTATTACTTCCATTGATGGCATGACCGCGGACTTTGCCCGCATTCCATGGGATGTATTACAACAAATCTCGGTACGTATCGTCAATGAAGTCGAACATGTGAATCGGATCGTGTATGATGTGACGAGCAAGCCCCCTGCTACGGTGGAGTGGGAATAGTAGAAGTGACCTCCAAAATCCTTATATATAAGGATTTTGGAGGATTATTTTTTTAAAAAGTAACATTAAAAGTAACAACACAATTTTTTCGTGCTTTTTCTAAACCACTCAAATGACGTTAACCCTCCCTGTTTTTTGTTATTTTATTCGTCTTGTTCATCTTCTTTTTTCTTTCCCGCTATATTTAAAATTCTGGTTTTCCTGAAAACCTGTCTGTTTCTCTTTTGCTGTTTCAATTTCAAAAGAACCGCTTAAACGATCTGCAATTTCTTAGTTCACATTTTTATACAACTGTCCATTAGACAAAAAAAGAAGATTAGAAAGTATATGCATGTTCTAATCTTCTTTTTTATTTTATATTTACTTTTTTGAACGGTATATTTCAATACAAGCTAATCCAATACCAGAAATCAAAATCAAACTCGCTCCCAGCATTCCAATCCAATTCATAAGCTCTACCCCTTTATTTTAACCCCATTTCCATATGAAGTATCCTTTCAAAAATAAACAGTTCTCCAATAATTTTAAAGCCAAATTTTTTCATAAAACGGAACAACTTGTTTTGTGTTTAAATCTCAATAGGCTTTTACGAAAAATGTTCTCTACAAACTTTTAAAACTTTACCCGCCAACTCATTTCCTCGTCCTTTCCCCTTTATCCCTTACTAAAAACAAACCTACAAAAATTCACATGCTCAGTTGTTGGAAAAAATCGAGTATAAACTATAACTCTCTTGTTCCTGAAAAAAGAAGAAGTTTTAAAAGGCAGCCTCCTCTTGTGAAGATCTTTATTTTTTTCATTATGTAGAATATATTTCAATTTTTAACTGTTGTTTGCTCATTGATTTTTGGTATTTCTTAACACTACACATACACCTTTATTAAAGTTTATTCAGTTACAATATATTCTGCTTGGTAATCACATCGTTCGTAGTCATCGATATCTACCGGAACTTCTTTAAAACCAAATCTGTCGTAAATATGAAGAGCAGGTTTTAAAATTTGATTTGAATAAAGTACAATTTTTTCTGCTCCATTTTTAATTGCGTAATCCATCCCGGCTTTAAATACAAGCTTACCTGCACCTTTTCCTTTAAAATGCTCATTAGATGCAAATTTGGCAATTTCCCATACATTATTGTGTAAACGCGAAGAAAGGCATGTTGATATTACTTGTCCATTTTCAACAGCAAAGAAGATCATATCGCCTTGCTCGATATATTTCTCAGCATTCGTTAGTTGCTCTATATCATGTGGTTCAATTTTAAAATATTTTTCAATCCAATTTTTATTTAGTTTTACAAAGTCATCTTTAAATTTTTCTTCATAACAAATAATTTCCATTCCCATTAAACCACCTTCTAATTTTTTTATTATTAGTTTTTAAGCTTTCTTATTTTAATGAATCCACGAAGCAAATACATATTAAACTTTAAAGTTCTTCATTATAGTTTTCATGGCGTTAGAAATTTGGCAGCATTGTTCCATACTAAGAGGTTCTATTAATACTTCAATTTGATGATTGGTAAGGTTGATTAGCTGATCTGCTACTTCTTGTCCTTGTGAAGTAAGCCTTAAAATTTGAAATCGTTTATCAGTTAGAAAAGATTCTTTTGAAATTAATTGATTTTTTTCAAATTTTTTAAGTATCCTACTCATATAGCTCTTATCTATCTTTAACATATCAATTAATTGATTAGCTGTAATTTCTGATTTCAAGTTCAATTCATATAACACACGGAATTCAGTAATTGAAAACTCTGTATCTAAATAACGTAGATTCAGGCCATCCATTAAAACTGTAAAAAAACGATTGAACTCTCTTATATCTTCAATAGTATTTATTTTATTTATCATATCGTCACCTTTACTACTTATTTGTATTAATTTGCATTCAAACGCTTTTTTTGTTCTTTTACACCTACTAATACTGATCATACATATTGTTTCAGTGACTAATAAGTAATCAAAAGGAAGTCTCGGAAAACTGTTCAACCCGATAACAGCCATTAATTACGTTGTAATGTTAATGAATCGAACAGAAAAGTTGTTAAAATTACAAACGATAAGAAAATTTAGTTGTGTTTGTCAACTATTATAGTGGAAATTAGTAGCTTTTGTCAACTAACACCCAAAAAATATATTTGGTTTATAGAGAGAAATATATAGTACTATTAATTCATATACATACAATTTATTAAATTGAATATTATGGTGTTAGCTTAATTTAACGTATTGTAAAAATCCTAACTAAACAAAAAAGATAAAGTCTATAATTGTGCCCTCATCCTTTTTATCTTATTTTCATTTCATCTTCATACAATTTAACATTCGATTTGGAATTATTGGTTAGACAATTAGTAGATAACTAAAAAGCAGGTTGTCTGATAGCTCACACGCTCTTAGATCTTGTAAATAAAAAAGGTAATGATTTCGAAATTTGGATGAGCTTAATTATTATTTTATTTGTTCACATTTGTCTCCATCATTTTTTCAGCATTACGAATACCAATATCATTTTGCAAATACAAAAAATAATGATCGGATACACCAAAAGAACTTCCCAACCTGACAGATATATCCACAGTTATTTGCCAACGATCGTGTAAAATATCTTGAATTTTTGGTATAAGGACATATGCTTAGCTAATGCATGAGCTAAAGAATTTAATGACTCCATAAATTCTTTCTTTAAAATTTCACTGATTTTAGGTGTTGCAATTTCGTTCATTGTTATCCCTCCTGCTTACATAACGTTGGAATTTGCTCGTTCCATGATTTCTTCTACAATTTCCGTTTTTGCGTCAGCATAATCTTGAATGTTTTCCCAAGTATTTTGAGCAAGTGTATGTTTTACCTTAGCATATTTTTCACGGTCGTCACGATTGGTACGTAACCAATCA
>JAKDZT010000226.1 GCA_030462125.1 Tetragenococcus sp. | reverse complement strand
CAATTATATCAAGGCTTATCTACCGAATTTGGTGTGCGAAACTTGAGTTACTTATTTCCGCGTCTTCATCCACAGCATAATAAAGTAAGAACTTAACTGCGTCTGCGTCTTCATCTTTTAAACGTAATACCGACCAATCATTTAATAGATCAGGTAAACGCCCTGGACTTGTTGTATCATACCCACTTTCTTCATACGCCAATAATAAACCAGCTTGCTCATCCCGAGCGTTTGCTGCTTGTAATCCATATTCAGGGTCTAATAAAATTGCTGAAGTATATGGAGTTAAATTTTGGGAGACCAACTTTTTAAATTCTTCGATCATTTCGCCGGTGGGCTCAATATTGAGTTGTTTAATCATTTTTTTCAACGCTCCACGCTGATCAATAGCCAAAGCGTTAATAATACCAGCGGAAGTAGATAGCTTATCCATCTTTTCTTTTTTAGCTTTTGTCATTTTCACCATATATTTACTCACCTTTTTATTTATTTTTTAAACTCATGAATGGTTACCCCTTTTACAACACGATTAACTGTACCACTCGGTGATGGGGTGTCTGGCGTATTATTTACTTTAATAGAAGTTAATATAGCTACTGTTTGCGCTATCATAATATCAGCCAAAGCTAAATACCCATCTGGTAATAATGTTGTTCTTTCATAAAAAGAAAATTGATCTCCAGAGAAATTACGTTCACCTGTCTGACCAATCGCGAATACTCCAGCTGCTATTTCGTCCTCTTTAACCTCTTCTAGGATATCTAAATCATATTCTCGGGTATATTGATTATTATTTATAAAATCAAAAACTAAAGTCTGTTTATTAACAAATGATTTAGGTCCATGACGAAATCCCATTGAAGAGTCAAATACTGTCGCAATTTTTCCTGCTGTCAATTCCAAAATTTTCAATTGTGCTTCACGAGTTAACCCAGAAAGACTACCAGAACCTAGGTAAACAATCCTTTCGAAATCTCGATCTACCATATCTTGTATTTCAGCTTCACGTTTAATTACTTCTTGACCCATATTACTGATCGTATGAACATAATTTGCTTTTTTAGCAAATTCGGTAGTATCAAAAATCAATAAAGCACTTAATGTCATACAAGAAAAACTTCCTGTCATAGCAAACCCGTCATCGTTTGCTCTTTTCGGCGTTAACAACATAAAATTATTAGATTCATATTCACTCCTTTGCGCTAAAGTACCATCTGAAGCACAAGTAATAGTTAAATGATAGATATCTTTAACCACAGCATTTGCTATATCAACTGCTGCAATACTTTCAGGACTGTTGCCGCTTCTAGCAAAAGAAACTAAAAGCGTTGTTTCCTCTTCAAAAAGGTACTCGCTAGGAGATGCTACAAGATCTGTTGTACCAACACTTTGGAAAATATAAGTACTATTATCGCCATTGGCATTTAGATAAGGTACTAACGTGTCCCCTACATATTGCGAAGTTCCAGCGCCTGTGAAGACCACGCGTATTCTGTTACCGTTCTCATTTTTCTTTATAACTTCTAGATAATCTTCAATATCTTTTTTAGCTGTTTGATAAATTTCTAGTGTTTCTTCCCAAAGCTCAGGTTGTTGTTTAATTTCACGTGTAGTAATTTCTGCGCCTTTTCTGATTAATTCTTCTTTTGTTAGTGTAAACATTAACTCTTTCCCCCTTATATTATTCATTACGAATATGTCGAACTTTATAATGAAATTGATCTGCTCTAGCCACGCTTAATGTATATTCAATCACCTCATTTTTCATATTATAGGTGGAACGTACTAAATGTAGCACTGGCGCACCTATGGTTACTTGTAATGCCTCTGAATCTTCTTTTGAAGCTATGCTAGCGTAAAACTCTTCATCAGCTAAACGGACTCTCTGGCTAAAGTCTTCTGAAAATATATTATACAAAGGCTTGTTTTCAACTTGCTCTTTAGTCAAAGATAAGAATAACTTTACTGGTAAAAAAGATGTTTCTACCATTAATGGTTCTCTATCAGCTAAACGTAAACGTTTCAATTCAAATACAGTTTCCCCTAATGGTACATTTAAAGCACTTGCGATCTTTTTTCTTGCTTCGGTTTGTTTAAATGATAAAACAATAGTTTCAGGATATCTGCCTAATTTTTTCATCTGCTCTGTAAAACTATAAGCACCAGCTAGATCAGTAGTAGTTTTACTAAGATCAGATACAAATGTCCCTTTCCCATGCTGACGATATATATATCCTTCTGTTTCTAGTTCTTGCAAAGCAAGCCTTACAGTAATTCGGCTAACACCATACTTTTTTTCTAATTCTCGTTCTGAAGGAAGTTTTTCATGAGCAAGTATACTATTTTCAATTTGCTCTTTTAATATATCAACAAGCTGGTAATACAACGTTTTCCCGTTAAATGAATAAGCCATTGAATTCTTTCCTTTCAACTGGTTATAACCACATAATAAGTATAACATTTCTCTTTATTATTTAACAAGAAAAACTGCGAGATTTTTATTAAAAACCTCGCAGTTCTCAAAATTATTTAATTTTTCTATTCCATTGTTTCCACTAACGCATCAAAAAGCAAAGCACTAGAGGCTGCACCGGGATCAATGTGCCCTTTCGAACGTTCGCCTAAATAAGAAGCTCGCCCTTTTTTAGCGATCAAATCTTTTGTATGCTCTTTTGCTTGAGCGATTTGTTCTTTGCTAAGAGAACCTTCTTTTAGAGCTTGTACTACTGGTTCCCAAACATCGACCATAGTTTTATCTTCAAATGCCGTCTTCCCACGTTTTTTGATTCCAGCTAGCCCTTGTTCGATAATATTTCCTAGCTGTTCGTAAGAATCGATCGTTTCAATGCCTTTTGTTTCTTTGACCATATTCATCAAAGCAGAACCATACAATGGGCCGGAAGCTCCTCCGACTTTAGAAATCATCGCCATGGAAAATACTTGAAAAATATCACTGATCGTCTCTGGCTGTTTTTGTTCGAAAGATTCTTCATAAGCATTCACACCGCGAGCCATATTGTTTCCATGATCCCCGTCACCAATAGGGGTATCTAAATCACTTAAGTAATCCTTATTTTCTTTTATTTTATCGGTAAATGTGGCAAACCAAGTTTGTACGTCTTTCGCCGTTAATTGCATAAAATCTTCCTCCTTA
>JAKDZT010000225.1 GCA_030462125.1 Tetragenococcus sp. | reverse complement strand
TTTATTTTAAGCTAAGTATATGTTAATCGTTTTTATATGTCAATCCTTTGACATAATTTATTTAAAAACACCTTCAACTTTTTCAGCTGGAAGCGTGTTTTAAAAATTATTTCTTGGTTGAAATCGAAGACAAGAGTTTTACAGGCAGCTTTGTCACTTGGTTAACTTTTTCATCATTTAATATAGACAGTAGTATTTCTACTGAATTTTGTGCTAATTTTTCAATTGGCTGAATAATGGTGCTTAACTCAGGACTTAACTGACGAACAATTTTTGTACCATCAAAACCGATAACCTTTAATTCTTCGGGAACAGCTACCCCATGGGTTACTGCACTATTGATACACATTTTCGCAATGATATCATCCCCAGCAACAATTCCGTCATACATAACTTCTCCAGAAAAGATCTGATTAACAATTTCACGTTTTTCCTGATCTTGTAATTGAAAAGGCACTTCTTCAAAAAAATAATTTAAATTATTTTCTTCCATCACTTCTTGGTAGGCAATAGATCGATCATTTGCCGGAGTTTTGATGTGCTGATCTCCTCGAATACATAGTATACTCCTGCATCCCTTGTCAATTAACTCTTGAGTGGCAAGTCGTCCACCTGCATAGTTATCACTTTGAACAATAGGGATGCCCTTTGTCAGTTCTCTTTCAATACTAACGATCTTATTTTCAAAATGTTCATATTCACTGATATTTATATTATGCGAACCAACAATTACACCATCAACTCGCTTTTCCTGTAATAAACGTAAATACTTTTTTTCATTTTCAACATCATTTAAACTATTACAAATAAATAAATTGTAACCCTTTTGGGCAAGCTCTTTTTCAATATGGAACGTTAACTCGCCAAAAAAAGGGTTTTCAGTTGTTGGAACAATCAGAGCAATAAATCGAGTTTTATTCGACAAAAAAGAACGCGCCATTTCATTGGGCGTGTAATTTAACTCTTTCATGGTTGTCATTACTTTTTTACGTGTTTTAGCACTGATATATCCTCGATCGTTTAACACACGAGAAACTGTTGTCACTGAAACGCCAGCTTTTTCAGCGACATCTTTGATTGTTAATGACATTTTTAATCTCCTTACACTAAAGAAATTGTTGTTGCAACAAGTATAAATTTTTTTGATTAAGAAAGCAATGTGAAGAGAAGTAGCAGCTAACTTAGATACTTTACTTTCTAGATTGTATTAGTTCTTTTATACGCTTCTTTCCATAAAACAATCTAGTATTTCATAATGACTAGCGATGATAGCAACAAATTTTTTAAATTGAGGAAAGCTCTTTACCACAAAGACAATTCAGTAATTTTCAATCCTTCCGTCTAAAATGCAGTTCAGTCAACTCGCCCATTTGTGTTGTTTCTACAAATTCTAAGCGATAATTGTAGTTTCCTTCTTCAAATAGACGCTTCCCTTTGCCTAAAAGAACGGGTGCAATTTGGATCCAGTATTCATCAATTAAGTTTTCTTCCAGCAGGGGGTTTAATAAGTTTCCGCCGCCAACAATCCAAATCATTTTACCTGGTTGTTCTCTCAGAGATTTTAATGTTTCAACAACATCACCAGAAACAAATTGTCCTTCTTCGATTGATTCTTTTTGCGTCCGTGAAAAAATAATTTTCTCTTTTCCAGGATAAAATGATTCATTCCCTATCATCTTTTTTGCTTCTTGATAAGTGATACGCCCCATAACAACTGTATCAACTTTATCTTCAAACGCTTCATATGTTGATTTTTCAGCTAAGTCTGTAGCAAACAGCCAGTCTAATCGATCTTTTTCATCTGCTAAAAACCCATCCAAACTGATCGCACCATAAAAAACGATTTTTCTCATCCTTAATCACTCCTCTCATTGAAGCGCTTTTCTTCTCAATGTAAGTATAAGTTTTTATAGAAAGGAAAACAATATATAAGAATTTTTATTTGTTCTTGAGTTGTTTGCTATTATTTAATAAAATAAATGTTTCAAAATTCAGAAAAAGATGCTATTCTGTTATTTACCAAATTAAAAAATAACAAATCTAGTTACTAACGTTTTTGTAAGCTAACTTCATTTTAAGAAAGGAAACTTCCTATGACACAGAAAGTAACCCCAAGAGAATTTATCATGAATATTTTAAATGGCTTAGCTATTGGTACAGTCATTGTTTTAATTCCAAGTGCTTTATTATCCGAACTTTCTAAAGCCCTCTTACCTACCTTCCCATTTCTAGTGAATGTTCTGAATGCAGTGAATCTTTCCAATTCCATGATGGGAGTCGTTGTTGGTACTCTGATTGGTATCAACTTCCGATTTTCGCCAATTCAATCTGCTGCTGTAGGCCTTGCTACCATGTTTGCCTCAGGAGCAGTTCATTTCACGCCAGACGGAATGCTTTTAGATGGCACCGGTGATATTATCAATATGGGATTAACTGCCGCTATGGCTTGTGGCATGCTTTTACTTTTAGGAAATAGGTTAAAAGCCTATACCATCTTAGTCATTCCAGCGCTTTCTTTGATTATTCCTGGAACGATCGGACGATTAATCTTGCCTTATATACTAAAAATTACGGAATGGATTGGTCAAGGTGTCGCGCAATTGTTGGATTTGCAGCCTATTGTTATGAGTATTTTATTAGCTGTTATTTTTTCCGTGTTGATCGTTTCACCTATTACTACCGTTGGAATTGCTTTGGCGATTTCGCTTAGCGGAATTGGTTCAGGAGCTGCTAATATTGGAATTTGTGCTACTGGATTTGGTTTTGCCATTATGGGCTGGCATGTTAACACAAAAGGAACGAGTTTCGCTCACTTTATTGGCTCGCCAAAAATGTCGATGGCCAATGCTCTAAAAAAACCATTAATTCTGTTGCCTATCATCTGTACAGCAGCCTGTTGTGGCGTTTTGGCTGCTTTATGGGATATCCAAGGTTCACCAATGTCAGCCGGTTTTGGTTTTAGTGGTTTAATCGGCCCCATTAATTACATGAACTTAGCAGAAAGTGGTTGGACATTTTCTACTTTACTGAAATCTATTATTGCCTTTGCTGCTGCACCGATCGGCTTTAGTTTCCTCTTTAAATACCTTTTTACAAAAGTCAAACCGATTCTCAAAGAAGAAGATTATTATTTGAATATTTAGCTTTAATCAAAGTTTC
>JAKDZT010000224.1 GCA_030462125.1 Tetragenococcus sp. | reverse complement strand
ATATCAAAGCGTTAAAAGACCAAGGCGTGAATGTTCAAAATATTTACATTCTTACAAAAAACTCAGAGTGTATTACTAATATAATTAATAACACACATGTTACAAGTATTAGTTATTATCCAATTGATAGTAATAATACATTTGAGAATAAGAGCGAAAATATCAAAGAAAAATTAAAAACATTAGATTTTTCTGAAAGTGAGATTGAATCATATAAAAATAGTATATTTGATAATAAAATTTTTTTAATTGTTAATGATTTTAGAATTATAGGCGTTTTATAAAACACTTTTACTATTATCAATTGGTATTTTTAATTTCATTAAACGTACGAATTATATTTCTGTGACTTAACTAAAATATGACTTTTCACCCTGGATAGGCTTACGGGTTCCATTTATATAACATCAAGTGGAATCCGTAAGCTTATTTAATGTCTATACATTATTAAATGGAATTGTTGGTCTTTTAAATTGATTGAAGAGATATTCTATGTTGAAGATAAACAGGATACATATTTTGCTGTCTCAAATCACTTTAAAAATTAAAAAATATATATTCTATTGCCACATTCATAAATACCAAGACAATGGGAGAATGCAAGATAGAATAATTTTTAACTACAACTAAATGAGATCTTAATGTTGAATTTTGCGTAGTTTCTATAGTATTTAACAAAATCGGTTTATGTGCAAAACGAAATGGGAATTTATTATATGTAGAGTACTTAAATTAATAGGAGGTTTTTGTATATGGTCGATGAAGAACACCAACAGCTGAGTCAAACATTACATGAATGTGTAGAAGCATGTAATCACTGTTATTACGCCTGTTTGAAAGAAGAAGATGTAAAAATGATGGCAGAATGTATCCGGCTGGACCGTGAATGTGCAGAAATTTGCGCATTTCTGGAACATGCATTAACGAGAAGCACCTCATTTGCGCCTGATTTGGCAAAAGTGTGCTCCAGAATTTGTGAAGCATGTGGAAGTGAATGCCAAAAACATGAACATAATCACTGTCAGAAATGCGCAGAGGCTTGTTTCAAATGCGCGAAAGCTTGTAAAGAAATTGCGTAAAATGAAATCAATCAAAGGAAAAGTGTTATACCAAGAGGAGTTATCTTGGTATAACACTTTTTACGATTAAAATTACATAACTATCAGTATTAGGAAAAAATTCCATAACTAACTATGCTACTCCTTAACTCTTTTGGCCCTTCACACTTTAGTTTATAGTAACTATAAACTAAAGTGTGAAGTAGACAAAGTTAATAAAAATTATTAGAATAGTACGAGTATTTGGTTATCTTCAAACAGGAAACTTTTCAACAAAGAGACTTTTATGATGTTAAATAGTAACTATAGTACTGATTTTAAAAGAGAAAAACTATATGTTTTCATCTTGTTTATTCGTTGAAATAATCAAAAAGTGTTAGCTGATAATAAGGCGGCTGAGCATCAAAATTCTTGTGAAAATGACGTTTACCCAGCGCCATGCCACACACAGGGTAACCACTATGGTTAAGTGTAGGTGTAAAGAAAACCTGTACATAACGAGCTGTGATATCATCAATAGTCGCTTGTATATTTTCATAAATCGTTCCCTGCTTACCATACCAAGTGTCTCCAATCTGTAGTTCCATAAACTTACCCTCTTTCAAATTTAACTCACGGTTATATATACCCTATTATGATTAAAAATTAAGCACTAAAATAAATAGACCAATACTTATAAAGAATATACTCACTTATTTATATTTTATTTTATTTTATTTTTCGTATTTTTAGAGATTGACCTGTTCAAGTAAACAATGTTATTAAAAACATCAGTCGTGTAGCTTTAAGAGATTTAATAACGAAAAGCTAATTCTGCAATTGTAATAGAGCCCTATATGGGGCGTCAAAGAACAAGGTCGCGGTGCTTATGCATAAAATTTTGCTAAACATGAGGTTATTATATTTTCTTTTGTCCTATCATTTAATGGGTAATAGTACAGTAGAGTTTTATTATTTATCATATTCAGGTTTGTTTATGAGTGTATTAACGTAAGCGCTTTCTACATAACCGAAACTTTACGAATAAAAAACTAACAACAAGTAATATAAAGTTTACCGAAATACATTTTATTCCAAAGGAGGAATTTTATGAAACCGATTAAAGATATAGAGATAAAGACATTAAAATATGAAGACGATGGTTCAATACCGAATAATCCTTCATTTCCAATATTAATATATTTAAATGTCTCAGATACCAATGACAAGCTAGACAATATTATAGAAAATAATAATTGGTTAAATTCTTGGGAAAATGGCATTTTTTCATACCATCATTACCATAGTAATTCTCATGAAGTACTTTTAATTGTAGATGGCTCTGCACAACTTCAATTAGGAGGTGAAAAAGGCTCTAAAGTAGATGTTAAATTTGGTGATGTACTCATATTGCCAGCTGGTTCTGGCCACAAGTTGTTAAACGAAAGTTCAAATTTCACTGTTAAAGGAGCATATCCTAACGGACAATCTTATGATATATGTGTAGGCAAAGAAAGTGAACGTCCCCAAAATTTACGCAACATCAAAAACGCGCCTCTACCAGATTATGATCCAATATTTGGTGGACAAGGACCTCTATTTTCATATTGGAAAACGTAGACAATTTAAAGACACTTACAAATTTTTGTAAGTGTCTTAACTCTCCAAAATCCAAAAAAGTTCTTCTATTTATTATTTTTCCTCTTTTCCATTTATATACTTAATAACATAAATACCCATTGCTAATACTGTTATTAGTAAAGCCGAAAAGACTATAATTCTATTTTTCAACTTTTTCTTATTCTTTTGACGGTATTCTTTAATCCTTTGTTCGTGGATTTCAACTTCTTCTCTTGAACCAGAGTAATTGTTTAAAATATTTTGTTGATTGTTTTTTTTCTTCATAAAACCACCCCTTAACCATAATTTGTTTTATCCCTTGTTCTTAACTCACATATTTCAAAAACATGTATAAATTTAAAGCATAAAGACCATAATTGGATAAAATCAATACAGATTATTTTCTCTTTTGATCTCTTTGTCTTAGTCCTGGCCACCCTATTAAAATTATATACAATTTTGGACTTTAATTTACACTTACGCAAGTACTTATTACTAACAAAT
>JAKDZT010000223.1 GCA_030462125.1 Tetragenococcus sp. | reverse complement strand
CAGCTGCTAAAGATGAATGGCATAGGTTATTGCCAGTTTTAAAAACCGATTTTCCGATGAGTGAAACCGACTACGGGAATTTTGTAGCGTACTGTTTGGCTTTTGCTCGGATAAAACAAAGTGAACACGAAATTAAAAAGTATGGCACATTTCAAAATAATAAAGATGGCAGCAAACGGGAAAACCCCGCTGTTCGAACGCAGTCAAGAGCTATGCACGACTTGAAAGCTGCTTCTACTGCTTTGGGTATGACAATGCTAGAGCGTCAGAAAATGGCTTTAAATAAAGCTAAGGCTGAACCAGAGAACGACCCATTCAGTGAGTTGATGAACGATGAATGATTACATTGAAAAAGTGTTGTCAGGTGAGCTTGTTGCGCCTGAAAAAATAAAAAATGCTTGTCAACGGCATTTGAACGATTTAGAAAGAAGTCAATCTGAAGACTTTCCTTATCTATTTGATGAAAAAAAAGCTGATAAAGCTATAAAATTTATGCAGTTGTTGCCCGGAACAGATGGGCAACCCATTCAAATGTTAGGTTTTCAGAAGTTTATCATTGGCAGTCTCTACGGCTGGCGGACAAAGCAAGGGGATTTACGACGGTTCAACCGTGCATTAATCTCCATGAGCCGCAAGAACTCAAAGACGTATATCTGTTCAGGAATTGCTGCTAATGCCCTCATTATGGAAAAAGAACCCGCAGAGGGTCGCCAAGTGCTATTTACAGCAAACAGTACAAAACAAGCTCGTATTGGGTATGACATGCTGGCGAATTCTTTACAAGCTGTTTCAAGACAAAGTAAGTTCATGCGGCAACAATTGAAAATCATGCAATCGAAAATTGTACATAAGCCAAGTAATAGTTTTGCTATGGCATTAGCAAGTGAAACCAATACATTAGATGGCTTTGGTGCTACTGTGGCGATTCGAGATGAAGCACACGAAGCTAAGACCCGTAAAGTGGAGAACGTACTTAAATCAGGGATGATGAACCAGAAGAATGGTTTATTGGCCACCATAACCACAGCAGGGCTAGATATGAATGTTCCTTTGTATGAAGACTACATGTTAGCTGAACGGATTTTGCAAGGGTTAGACGAATCCGACCGCTATTTTATTGCGATATGGGAATTGGATAATGAAAAAGAAATGCACGACCAAGAAAAATGGATCAAAGCAAACCCGATTTTTGAAAGTGAGAAGATGAAAGAAACTATGATTCCTGCGATTCAAGACGATGCAGACCTTGCCTTAAAGCAAGACAATTTGAACGCTGTGCTAGTCAAAAACTTCAATTTGTGGCGTCAAGCAAGCGAAGATAGTTATTTACCCGCAAAAGACTGGAACGCCGTAGAAGTCCAACCACAGCCAATTAGAGGGTGTCCGGTGTATATCGGGATTGATTTATCGAAAACGGACGATTTAACTTCTGTTTCTTGGATTGTGCCCGTAAATGGCAAGCTTTACTGTGATTCCCATTCCTTTGTGGCCACGAAATACGGCCTAGAATCAAAAGAGAAAAAGGACGGATTGCCTTACCGCAAGTTAGAAAAAGAAGGCGAATGTTCTATTACACAATTAGAAAGTGGCATTGTGGATTATGAACAGGTCTTTAAATTTATTCAAAACCTTATCGAAGAAAACGAACTTGATTTACAAGGCATTTGTTACGACCCATTTAACGCCAACAGTATTATTTCAATGGCGGAAAAAGAAAACTATCCCATGATTGAAGTAAGGCAGGGCACACGTACGCTAAATGTACCTACTCGGACTTTCAGGGAACAAGTTTTTGCAAGTAATATTATTCACCCTAAAAACACGATTTTAACACATGCCGTTAATAATGCCTTGACCAAAGAAGATAACAACGGCATTCAAATTAATAAAGCGAAGAACAGCAATAAAATTGATCCAATGGCAGCCTTAATCAATGCCTATGTGTTTGGTATGAATCATTATGAAGAAGCAGAAAGGAGTGTGGCAGACAATGAATTTTACAAATCTGAAGCATTTTCTTTTTGATAATGTTCAAACGGTTTTGCTACTGGTTGGATTTATTCTTATCGCAATCGCCATTTCATTTCTAACAAATATCTATTATGGTTTGTTAGCGCTGGGCGTTGAGTGTATTCTCGTTGCGCTTATGATTAATTACGAGAAAGGAGGTTAGATAATTGGGATTTTTTACCAAAAAACAAAGCACTACAGGCGACCCCTTCTTAGACGCAGTAGTTACAATGCAATCGGATGACAATACCACTTATACGAGTGCGGGTGCTATTCGAAATAGCGATATATTCACCGCAGTTTCAATTATTGCGAGTGATATTGCTTCTAGTCCTTTGCAAGTCATAAAAGACGGTGTGCCCAAAAAGGATAGTGGAATCACGAACTTAATTGATGGACAACCGAATGAAGTTATGGACGGTTGGCATTTAAAGTTTTCTTTGGCGGTCAATATGCTTTTAAACGGCAACAGTTTTGCCGAGATTAAACGTGACGGCAATAAGGTGCAATCGATCGAATTATTGCCTAACTCTTCTGTAACGGTCACACAGACCGACAACGGGGAACTGCGTTATAACGTAGGCGATAAAAAACGTCGTGTGCCAAAAGAAAACATGTTGCACTTTAAATATTTCACACAAGATGGCTTAACGGGATTGAGTCCACTGTATGCCTTGCGTGATGAAATAAAAATTCAAAAAGCGGGCAATAAAATGATTGATAATTTCTTTTCTCGTGGAATTAACAGCAACGGGATTCTTAAAGTGAACAAGGCTGTTTTAGATAATGAAGCCAAACAAAATATAAGAGAAAAGTTTGAGGAATCCAATGGCTCGCAAAATGGTGCAAATACGTTACGAACGATTATTTTAGATGAATCCATGGACTACCAAGCTATGGAAGTCAACACGGATGTGTTAAAACTGGCCAACTCGAAAGATTGGACAAGTCGACAAATTGCGGCCGTCTTTCGTATTCCAGTAGAACGCTTAGGCGTAGAAAATACGCACAGTAGTTCCACGCAAAGTAGTTTAATTTATGTAAAAGAAACTTTGATTCATTATTTAAATTGTTTTGTTAGCGAGTTAAGCAATAAGTTAGGCAAGAACTTCCGCTTTAATGTGGATCGAATGTTAGAAAGTGATCCAGATACGAAAGTGAAAAACATTTTAGAACAAGT